>NZ_JBSGJD010000332.1:0-8681 GCF_053605405.1 Amycolatopsis sp. NPDC003861 | reverse complement strand
CCATCACCTCCTACCTCATCAGCGCCTACCACTCCGCCGCCGTCCTCGTCCCCGACGCCCTCGGCGCCCTCGACGACGTCCAGGTCGGTCGCTGAAATCCGAAACTTTCGAAATTGCCGCGATTTCGAAAGTTTCGGACCACTCCCTCTTCTTGACGACGGAAATGGAACGGTCCTACCGTTTTCATATTCGTTACATCGGAAGGGAGAATCCCCGTGCCCGGTCCGCGGTTCCGCCCTGCCCTCGTTCTGCTGGTGACTACGCTGCTCGCCGCAGCGGGAATGGTCACGGTGGCCGCGGGCGCTGCCGCGGCGGTCGAAGACGACGGCGCCGACTGCCCGGTCTCGCTGCCCGCCTCGCTCCCCTCGACGGCCAAACTTCCCGATCCCTTCAAGAAGATCGACGGCACCCGGATCACCTCGAAGTCCGACTGGCGGTGCCGCCGCGAAGAGATCAAGAAGCTCGCGGAACGGACGATCTACGGCCAGAAACCGGCGAAGCCGGCCGGCGTTTCGGGGAGCGTCACGGCCACGAACATCACCGTGAACGTCAGCGAAAACGGCCGCTCCGCCAGTTTTTCCGCGGGCGTCCAGCTGCCGAGCGGAACGGGACCGTTCCCGGCGGTCTTCGTGGTCGGCGGATTCGGCGCGGACACCGCGACGATCCGGGCGTCCGGTGCCGCCGTCATCAGTTACGACCCCCTGGCCGTCGGCAAGGAAGGGACGCCGCGGAACAACAAGCAAGGGGCGTTCTACAGCATTTACGGCTCGTCGAGCAGCACCGGGCTGCTGGCGGCGTGGGCGTGGGGCGTCAGCCGGATCATCGACGTCCTCGAGCAGTCGGGCGGGCAGGTGCTGAAGGCGGACGCGCTCGGTGTCACGGGGTGTTCGCGGTACGGCAAGAGCGCGTTCGCGATCGGCGTGCTGGACCAGCGCATCGCGCTGACGATGCCGATCGAGTCGGGCACCGCCGGTGTCCCGGCCCTGCGGGCGATCCCGGGGGAAAGCGGGTCGCAGGGGCTGAGCAACGCCTACGGGGAGCAGCCCTGGTTCGGGGACGCGTTCAGCGCATACACGGGCAACCCGGCGGGGCTGCCGGTGGACACGCACGAGCTGGTCGGCATGGTCGCGCCGCGCGGGCTGTTCATCATGGAGAACCCGCACATCGACTGGCTCGGAGCCCGCTCGGGCAGCATCGCGGCCCTGGCGGGTGCGGAGGTGTACAAGGCGCTCGGCGCGGGCGCCAACATCACGTACTGGTCGGACGTCCAGGACGGCACCCACTGCGCATCACGCCCCGAGTGGCGGACGCCGCTGCAGCAGAACATCCAGAAGTTCCTGCTGAAGACGGGCAGCGCAACGGGGGTGTTCCGCGTTGCGTCGAAGAAGGCGGGCAACCTGGCGGAGTGGCGCGATTGGCCGACGCCCACCCTGACCGACGGCCCGGGCACGACACCGACCACGCCCACCACCCCGACGACTCCGGCCGGCGGCGCCTGCACGGTGGCGGTCGCGGTGAACCAGTGGACGGGCGGCTTCGTGACGACGATCCGGGTAACGGCCGGAGCAACCCCGATCACCGGCTGGACGATCGCGGCGAACCTGCCGACGGGGGCGACGATCACATCGGCGTGGAACGCGAGCCGAAGCGGCGACACGGGCACGGTCCGCTTCACCAACGCGCCGTTCAACGGCGAGCTGCCTGCCGGACAGTCGACGGAGTTCGGCTACCAGTGCACCGGAACGGCCACGGGAACAACGGCAACGTGCTCCACCGCTTAGCCCAGCGCCCGCCCGGGCCGGCAGCGCCGCCTTGCCCGACCCGGGGACGGGCGTGGCCAGGCGAGGCCGGGCTGGTGGTTCGGGCAACTCGCCTGGCAGGATCGCCGCATGGAACGTGTGCTCGGTATTGGTGGGTACTTCATCCGCGCCAAGGATCCCGCCGCTCTCGGGGCCTGGTATCGCGACTTCCTCGGCCTCGATGCCGACGAACACGGCCTCTGGCAGCAGCAGCCCGGGCCCACCGTCTTCGCTCCCTTCGAGGCCGGGACCGATTACTTCGGCTCCGAAACCCAGCAGACCATGCTCAACTTCCGGGTCCGGGACCTCGACGCCATGCTCGACCAGCTCCGGGCCCTCGGCGCGGACGTCGCCGAGGAAACCCAGGACATGGCCGGGGTCGGGCGGTTCGGCTGGGTCACCGATCCCGAAGGTCACCGCATCGAGCTCTGGCAGCCCGCCTAAAGCACGAACCCCGTCGGGAACGGGTCGGACGGGTCCAGCAGGTACGTCGCCGTGCCGGTGATCCATGCCCGTCCCGCGAACTCCGGGATCACCGCCGGCACGTCACCCACCGTGGTCTCGGCCACCAGCGAACCGGTGAACGTCGTGCCGATGAACGACGCGTTCTCGAACGGCGTGTGCAGCGGCAGCTCGCCGCGCGCGTGCAGCTGCGCCATCCGGGCGGACGTTCCAGTGCCGCACGGTGACCGGTCGAACCAGCCCGGGTGGATCGCCATCGCGTTCTGCGACGCCCGCGCGTCCGAACCCGGCGCGAGGAACTGGACGTGCTTGCAGCCCCCGATCAGCGGGTCGACAGGGTGCTTCGGCGGCCTCTGCTCGTTGATCGCCTCCATGATCGCCAGGCCGGCCGCCAGGATCCGGTCCTTCTCCGCCCGGTCGAACGGGATGTCCAAAGAGGACAAATCCAGGATGGCGTAGAAGTTGCCGCCGTAGGCGAGGTCGTAGCGGACCGTACCCAAGCCGGGCACCGACACCTCGGCGTCGCGCTCGGCGAGGAACGACGCCACGTTGCGCAGCTTGACACTCAGCGCGCGCCCGTCCCGGACCGTGACCTCCGCGTGCACCAGCCCGGCCGGGGTGTCCAGGCGCACCACCGTCGTCGGCTCGGTCACCTCGACCATGCCCGTCTCGACCAGCACCGTCGCCACGCCGATCGTGCCGTGGCCGCACATCGGCAGGCACCCGGACACCTCGATGTAGACCACGCCCCAGTCCGCGTCGTCGCGGCACGGCGGCTGCAGGATCGCGCCGCTCATCGCCGAGTGGCCGCGCGGCTCGTTCACCAGGAACTGCCGCAGGTGGTCCAGGTGCGCCATGAAGTACCGGCGCCGCTCGGCCATCGTGGCGCCCGGGATCGGCGCCACCCCACCGGTCACCACCCGGGTCGGCATGCCTTCGGTGTGCGAGTCGACCGCCGTGATCGCGCGCGACGAGCGCATCTACGCCACCCCCAGCGCCGCGAGCGCGCGGCCCATGTCGGCACGGACCTGCTCGCGGTGGACGTCCGAAAGCGGCCCCCGCGGCGGGCGGCACGGCCCACCCCGCCGGCCCACCATGTCCATCCCGAGCTTGATCGCCTGGACGAACTCGGTGCGCGAATCCCACCGGAACGCCGCCACCAGCGGCTCGTAGAGCGCCCTCGCCTCCTCGAGCTTGCCCGCCCGGGCCAGCTCGAACAGGCGCGCCGACTCGGCCGGGAACACGTTGGGGAACCCGGCGAACCACCCGGTCGCACCCATCAGCAGGCTCTCCAGGACGACGTCGTCGGCGCCGCCGATCACGGCCAGCTCCGGCGCCCGCTCGCGGATCTCCAGCACGCGGCGGACGTCGCCGGAGAACTCCTTGACCGCCACGACGTTGTCGATCTGCGCGATCTCGGTCAGCAGGTCCGGCGTGAGGTCGACCTTCGTGTCGAACGGGTTGTTGTAGACCATCACCGGCAGCCCCACCGAGGCCACCGCCTCGAAGTGCGCGAGCACCTCGCCGCGGTTGGCGCGGTAGAGCGTCGGCGGGAGGCACAGCACGCCGTGCGCGCCGTCCTCGGCCGCCGCCTCGGCCCAGTGGCGGGCCTGGTGCGCGCCGGGGCCGTGGACGCCGACGACGACGATCCCGTCCGTCCCGACGGCCTCGATCGCGGTGCGGGCGACGCGGCGGCGTTCGTCGTCGGTGAGCGAGGAGTACTCGCCGAGGGAGCCGTTCGGGCCGACGCCGCGGCAACCGTTGTCGACGAGCCACCGGCAGTGTTCGGCGTAGGCCTCGTAGTCGACGGCCAGCCCGGCCGGTGCGGCGTCGTCGGCCCGGTACGGCAGCGCGGCGGCGACGACCACGCCGCCGAGGTCGCGGGTGCTCATGCTGGGGTCTCCTTCGGATCGGCGAGCTCGCCCAGGCGGATCGGCTGGGCGATCGGACGGTGGTGGCGCTCGGTGCCCCCGCACAGTTCGGCGACGGTGGGTCCGCACATCCGGCCCTGGCACGGGCCGAGCCCGGCACGGGTGCCGAGCTTGAGCGCGTGCGGACCGGGGGTGGCCGGGTCGGCGGCGGCGCTTTTCAGGTCGCCGCAGGTGGTTTCCTCGCAGCGGCAGACGACGGTGTCCTCGCGCAGCCACCCGGGCCACGCCGTGCCGATCGGGTGGGCGGCGGCCAGCCGGCGGGCGAAAGCGCGGGCGTGGTCACGCCGTTCGAGCAACGCGCGGCTCGGCGTCCTCCCGGCCGCGGCCTGCCCGGCGACCGCGCCTTCCGCCGCCGCGGCGACCGATCCGCCGATGCCGGTGAGCTCCCCCGCCGCGAACACCCCGTCGACGCTGGTGCGCTGGTCGTCACCGACCCGGACGAACCCGCCGTCGAGGACGCAGCCAGCCGCGACGGCCAATTCGGGCTGCGGCACGAAGCCGTGCCCGACGCAGAGGGCGTCGACCTCGTAGGTGCGTTCGGTCCCGGGGACGACCGACCAGTCCGGGCGGACGCGCGCGGTGACGGCTTCGCGGACCCGGTCGTCGCCACGGGCCTCGATCACCGCGCGGCCCATCCGGTACGGGATGCGGTGCCGGGCCAGCGCACCGGCGTAACGAACCAGTTCGTTCATCTTGCCGACGTGCGCCGCCGCGCGCCACGACCAGCCATTCAGGACAGTGCGCGCCGGATTCGCTTCCAGGACGGCGAGTACTCCGGCGCCGACGGCCACCAGGGACTCGGCGACCGGCAGCAGGAACGGCCCGGCGCCGGCGACGAGCACCCGCCGTCCGACCGCGACCCGTTCCCCCTTGGCCAGCGCCTGCGCGGCGCCCGCGGTGAACACGCCGGGCAGCTGCCAGCCGGGGAACGGCAGGACGCGGTCGTGCGCGCCGGTGGCGAGGATCAGCGCGTCGGGTTCGAGGGTGTGACGCCGCCGGTTCGTCCCGTCGGCCGGGCCGCGCAGGACGTGGACGCGCCGGCCTTCGAGGGCCCACACGGTGCTTTCCGGCCACCACGCGCACCGGCTCAGGAGCGCCTCGAACTGCCGGGCGGCTCCGCGGTGGTACTGCCCGCCGGGCACGTCGGCCTGGTCCAGGACGGTGACCTCGGCCCCGGCGGCGAGCGCGTGCTCGGCCGCCGCGAGCCCCGCGGGCCCGGCGCCGACGATGACGACGTGCGTCACGCGCCCTCCTCCCGCGACTGGGTGCGGATTTCGTCGCCGTCGGCGGCGCGGCGGCGGCAGGCGCGGACGTCGGCGACGCCGTTGACCGTGAGCAGGCAGTCGAAGCAGGCGCCGATCCCGCAGAAGACGCCGCGCGGCGCGCCGGACCTGGTGGTGCGCCAGGACAGCCGGCCGGCGGCGAGGAGCACCCCGGCGAGGGTCTGCCCGGCCCGCCCGGTCACGGCCTCGCCGTCGACGGTGATTTCGATCGGCTCGCTCACGCCAGCACCGCCGGACGGTCCACGGTGAACTCTGCCACCGGCATCGACGGGGTCGCGCCGGTCAGCAGTTCGCGCAGCAGCCGGGCGGTTCCGACGCTGAGGCCGATCCCTGCCCCTTCGTGCCCGGTGGCGTGCCAGAGGCCGGCGAGCCTCGGATCCTCGCCGAGCACGGGCAGGTGGTCGTCGACGTACGGCCGGAAGCCGCCGTAGGCGCGCATCACCGCCGCGTCGGCCAGGGCCGGGAAGAGGCGGACCGCCTTGGCCGCGATCGCGCCCAGCACGTCCGGCCGGATCGTGTCGTCGAAGCCCACGCGGCGGCGGGACGAGCCGATCAGCACCGTGCCGCCCCAGGTCGACTCCACCACCGCGGACGTCTGCAGCTCGCCGCTGCCGGTGCCGACCGCGCCGACGTAGTCCGCGTCGTAGACCTTGTGCCGGACCACGTCCGGCATCGGCGTGGTCACCAGGACTTCGCCGCGCCGGGGCCGGACCGCGATCGGCGCGCCGAGCCGGGCCGACACCGGCCCCGACCACGGTCCCGCCGCGTTCACGACGACGTCCGCCGCGACCGGCTCACCGGCCACGCGGACGCCGGTGATCCGGCCGTCCCGGGCCTCGGCGCCGGTGACCTCGGCTTCGGTGCGCAGCCGGGCGCCGTGGCGCAGCGCCGAACCCAGCAGGGCGAGCGCGGCGCCGGCCGGCTGGACCTGGGCGTCTTCCGGGTAGCGGACGGCGGCGGTCACCTCGCGGGTCAGCGCGGGTTCGGCCGCCGCGACGTCGGCCGCGTCGAGCCGCTCGGTGCGCACCCCGGCCCCGGCCTGGGCTTCGGCGAACGCGAGGAGCGCGCCGGCGCCGGCGTCGGTGGTGGCGACGACGATGCCGCCCTTCGGGTCGAACTCCGTCGCGGCCGCCGCGCGCGGGTCGTCACCGGCGATTTCGGCCAGCACTTGCGGCCACAGCCGGGCGGACAGCTGCGCGAGGGTGAGTTCGGCGCCCGGCCCCTTGTCGGAGACCAGGAGGTTGCCTTCGCCGTGCGAGGTCGTGCCTCCCGCGGGCCGGCCGCGGTCGAGGACCAGGACGTCGAAACCGGCCAGGGCGAGTTCCCGGGCGCACGCCGCGCCGACGATGCCGGCGCCGATCACCACCACCCGCGTTCGGTTCATCGACCCTCCAGCGTTCGGTATAGCGAACGATAGGTCTCGATCGGGAAGGGTGTCAATCCGGCAGGACGGGGTGGGGCCGGCCGTCGAGGCGTTCCTCCGCGCGGTACTGCAGCAGCAGCACCGACTGCACGGGCCCGTCCGGCGCGGTGTAGCTGTGCGGTTCGCGGGCGTCGAACGCGACGTAGTCGCCGGGCCCGAGGTCGACGCTCCGGCCGGCGACCTCCACGCACAGCCGGCCGGCCTGCACGACGGTGTGCTCGACGCCGACGTGCCCCTGCGAGCGCTGCGGCGCGTCCCCGCGCACGACCTGGTCGTAGACCTCGAAGACGCTGTTCTCGGCCTCGATCCGGCGCAGCGGCCGCAGGTCGACGCCCTCGCCGCGGAGCACCTCGACCTCCGCGGCCCGCACCACGGTCAGTCCTCCGCGCGGGCGGTGGTCGAGCAGGTCGGAGATGGCCACTTCGAGGACCCGGGACAGGCTGAAGACGGTCTCGATGGTCGGGTTGCCGGTGCCGCCCTCGAGCTGCGACAGCGTCGCCTTGCCGATCCCGGACCGCCGGGACAGCTCGGACAGCGACAGGCCGCGCGCCGCCCGCGCCGCCCGCAGGTTGACCGCCAGCATGTCGCGGATCGACGGACCGCCGTCATCGTTCGGTAAAGCGTCCATCAGCGACGCCCTTCGTTCGGTTTGCCGATCGTCATGATGCCACGCCGTCGCTAAGCTTGACCGGTGGAGCAGTCGATCCTGGCGCTGGCCGAGCTGGCCACGCCCATGGCCATCCGGGTGGCGGCGACCCTCGGCCTCGCCGAGCACGGCGAGGCGACGGCCGCCGAACTCGCCTCCCTCACCGGCACGTCCCCCTCGGCGCTGACCTGCCTGCTGGACCACCTGGTCACGGCCGGGGTGTTCGCGTTCGACGCGGAGCCCGGCCGGTACCGGCCCACGGAGCTGGGTGCGCAATTGCGGGACGACGGCGTCAAGCTGCTGCTCGACATCGACGCGGCGGGTGGGCGCGCGGAGCTGGCGTTCGCCGACCTGCTGGGCACGATCACCACCGGCCGGCCGGCTTACGAGCAGCGGTACGGCCGGGACTTCTGGACGGACCTCGACGCCGAACCCCGGCTGCGGCGCACGTTCGACGCCCAGATGAACTGGCGGTTCCGGGTGCAGGCGCCGCAGATCGCCGCGCGGTTCGGCTGGGGGCGGTTCGCGCGGATCGTCGACGTCGGCGGCGGGGACGGCGCCGTGCTGGCGGAAATCCTGCGCGCCCACCCGTCGGTGCGGGGCTCGGTGCTGGACCTGGCCCCGTCGGCGGCCGCGGCGGCGCGGCGGTTCGCGGCGGACGGGCTCGCCGACCGGGCGGAGGCGGTGCCCGGCAGCTTCTTCGACCCGCTCCCGCCGGGGGCGGACGCGTACGTGCTTTCGGACATCCTGCACGACTGGGACGACGAGCACGCGGCAGCCATCCTGACCGGCTGCCGCCACGCGGCGGGCGACGACGGCACGGTGGTGGTGATCGAGCCGCTGCGCCAGGCCGCGGGCACGGCCATGGACCTGTTCATGCTGATGTGCTTCGGCGGCCGCGAGAGAACGGCGGCGGACCTGACGAAGCTGGCCGAAGTCTGCGGCCTGGTCCTGCGCGCGACGACGGAGGTGTCCGACGGCCGCACGGCCCTGGAGTTCACGGCGACCGCCCACACCCGGTCGTGAGTGGTAAGGCGGGTTAGAACCCCCCCGAACACACAACCACCCCCCGCCCCCGCCCGGGGGGTTGGGCATATCAAACCACATTAAACCACACCACAAAATTTTTATATGGTG
>NZ_JBSGJD010000331.1:0-8738 GCF_053605405.1 Amycolatopsis sp. NPDC003861 | reverse complement strand
GTTCCCGTGGCTGGTGGCTCCCGTGGCAGGTGGCTCCCGTGGCGGGCGGTTCCCGCTGCAGGTGGTTCCCGTGGCTGGTGGCTCCCGCGGCAGACGGTTCCCACGGCAGGTGGCTCCCGTGGCGGGCGGCTCCCGTGGCAGGTGCCTCCCACGACAGGCGGCCTCCCACGACAGGCGGCCCGACGACAGACAGCCCCCAAGGCAGCCAGCCCCACCAAGCCCCCACCCCGCGACCACCCAACCCGCGCCCCGAGCCCCTGCCAGCCCCTCCACCCCCACCGAGAACCCTATTCTGGTCAGGACGGCACAACGAACCACAGGCCGCCACCTCCGGCGCAACTGAGGGGACCGATGACTTCGGGGATCGACGGCGGGCAGCTCGACCTGTCCGGGGTGCGGTGGCTGCCGGGCGGGGCCCGGCTGGCCGCCGTTGCCCAGGCGGAGCTGCCCCAGAAGGATGGGCTGGCCGCGGCGTTCTGCGGGCTCGCCGCGCTGCGGGCGGCCGGGCTCGACGTGCCGGATCAGGACACCGTCGCCGTGGCCGCCGGCACCGTCCGGGGGCCGGCCGTGCACCCGCCGGGGGAGCCGGGCCGGCGGGACTTCCGGCTGCCCGTGCCCGTCGTCGAGGATCCGGCCGCGGCCGGCACCCGGGTTTCCCGGCTGGCGGCGGCCGTCGAGTCGCTGTCGCGCGGGACGCTCGCGGCGGTGCCGGTGACCGGCGAGTGGACCACCGAGGCGCTGTTCGACCTGCTCGTCGGGCTGTGGGACGTCCCGCGCGTCGCGGTGCTGGCCCGGATCGACGGCGCCGAGCTCGGCGCGCACGACACCCCGGAACGCGCGCTGCTCGACTACCTCGACACCGGCGTCCCTCCACTGTGGACGTCACGCTGGCGCCCGCCCGGCGGCCACTTCGTGCTCCTGGCGGGCATCCGCATCGGCGCCGAGGGCACCCTGCTGTCCGTTGTGGACACCTATCCGTCGCTCGGGGACGACGGCCGGCACGACCAGCCCGTGGAATGGGTGACGGCGGCGCTGGCCGGGCTCGGCGTCCTCGTGGTCGTCGACACCGGCCAGGCCGGCGTGGTGCGCGCGGCGGCCGGCGGCGCCGGGCTCACTCCGTCCTTTTGGGACTGACCGCGAAGCGGGAGTGGCGGCGGCCGTAGGCGAAGTAGATCACCAGGCCGATCACCAGCCACGCGGCGAACCGCAGCCACGTCAGCACGTTCAGGTTCAGCATCAGGTACAGGCACGCCAGCGCGGCCAGGACCGGGACCACGGGCGAGAACGGCACCCGGAACGGCCGGTCCAGGTCGGGACGGCGGCGGCGCAGCACCGGGACCGCCACGGCCACGATGATCATCGCCGACAGCGCGCCGATGCTCACCATGTCGGCCAGCTCGGAAATCGGGATGAACGCGGCCAGGACGGCGATGAGCGCCGCGCCGCCGATGGTCATCCGGTGCGGGGTGCCCCAGCGCGGGTGCGCGGTGCCGAGCGCCTTCGGCAGCAGGCCGTCACGGCCCATCGCGAACCCGATCCGCCCGATCGTGACCAGCTCGACCATCATCACCGACGTCAGCCCGGTGACCGCGCCGAGCGAGATCAGCGCACCCACCCAGTGCTGGCCGACCCGGTCGAACGCGTCCGCCAGCGGCGCGCCGGTGTCGATGTCGGTGAACGGGATCATGCCGGTCAGCACGATCGAGACGCCGATGTAGAGCAGCGCGCACACGCCCAGTGCGCCGAGGATGCCGACGCGCAGGTCCTTGCGCGGGTTCAGCGTCTCCTCGCCGAGGTTCGCGAGCGCCTCGAAGCCGGTGTAGGCGAAGAAGACCACGGCGGCCGCGGTGATCATGCCGGCGATGCCGTACACCGACTGCTCCAGGCCGAGCGCGGCCTGCACGATCGGTTGCTCCAGCACCGTCGACCCGGCTTCGGGCGCCTTGGCCGGCGGGATGAACGGCGTGAGGTTCGCGCCCTTGACGAAGAACAGGCCGACCGCGAGCACCAGCACGCAGACCGCGACCTTCACGCACACCAGCAGGTTGGTCAGCCAGGCCGACTCCTTGATCCCCAGCACGGCGACCACGGTCAGCACGGCGATGATCAGCACCGCGCCGATGTTGACCTTCGCGTCCTCGCCGAACCACTCCGGCGACAGCCCGAGCAGGTTCGCCAGGTACCCCGACCAGCCGCGCGACACGACGGCGGCGCCGAGCGCGAACTCCAGCAGCAGGTCCCAGCCGATGATCCAGGCGAACACCTCGCCGAGGGTGGCGAAGGCGTAGGTGTAAGCGCTTCCCGCCGTCGGGACGCTGGAGGCGAGCTCCGCGTAGCACAGCGCCGCCAGCCCGGCGACGACCGCGCCGAGCACGAACGACAGCGTCACCGCCGGCCCCGCGTGGGTCTTCGCCTCGACGCCGGCCAAGGTGAAGATGCCGGTGCCGATGATGATCCCGACGCCGAACCCGATCAGGTCGCGCCCGCGCAGCCGCCGTTTGAGCTCCCCGGAGTCCTGGCGGTCCAGGACCTCGTCCACGTTCAACGTTCTCCGCTCACCCATGAGGAGAAAGTTAGAAGGTCACGAGTCTTTCCGCAGATCGGCGCCGGTCTCCTGGGCGAGGATCGCGGCCTGCACCCGCGAGCGCAGGCCGAGCTTGGCCAGCACGCGCGAGACGTGTGTCTTCACCGTCGCCTCGCCGATGTGCAGCCGGGTGCCGATCTGGGTGTTGGACAGGCCCTCGCCCAGGCAGCCGAGCACCTCGCGCTCGCGGTCGGTGAGGTCGCCGAGGCCGGGCGGGAGGGGCGCCCGGTCCGGGGCCGACGCGGCGAACGCGGTGATCAGCCGCCGCGTGACCTGCGGGGCGAGCACGCCGTCACCGGCCGCGACGAGCTTCACCGCTTCGATCAGCCGGGGCGCTTCGACCGATTTGAGCAGAAAACCGGCCGCTCCGGCCCGCAGCGCGCCGTGCACGTACTCGTCGAGGTCGAACGTGGTCAGCACGAGCACCTGGGTGAGCCCCGCGGACACCAGTTCCCGGGTGGCGGCGATGCCGTCGGTGCCCGGCATCCGGACGTCCATCAGCGTGACGTCCGGCCGCAGCGCCCGCGCCTGCCGGACGGCGGCGGCGCCATCAGCCGCCTCGCCGACGACCTCGATGCCCTCGGCGTTGCCGAGGATGGTCGTGAGGCCGAACCGGATGGCGCTGTGGTCGTCGGCGACCAGGACGCGGACTGTCATCGCAGCCTTTCGGGGGTCCGGGTGGCGAAGCCCCCGGCCCGGGACGAAGTTCCGGTTGTCACAGCGGGCTCACCGGGAGTTCGGCGCGCACCAGCCAGCCGTCGCCCGCCGGGCCCGCGGTGAGCTCGCCGCCCACCGCGTCGGCGCGCTCGCGCATGTTCAGCAGGCCCGTGCCGGCGCCGGTGGCGGGGAGCGGGCCGCGGACGTCGTTGCGGACCTCGACCGCGAGCACGCCGTCGAGGCAGCGGACGGCGACGTCGACCCGGCCGCCTGGGGCGTGCTTGACGGCGTTGGTCAGCGCTTCCTGCGCGATCCGGTACGCCGTCAGGTCGACCGCCGCCGGCAGCGGCAGCCGCTCGTCCACAGTGGACTCGACGTGCACCTCCAGCCCGCTGGCCCTGGCCGACTCCGCCAGTTTGGCCAGGTCCGCGAGCCGGGCGGGCGCGGTCGTCTCCGTCTCGCCGCCGTCGGCCTTGAGCAGCCCGATCATCGCGCGCATCTCCTCCAGGGCGCTGACGCTGTTCTCCCGCACCGATTCCAGCACGGCCTTCGCCAGTTTCGGGTCCGGCAGCGACAGTGCCGCCTCGGACTGGATGGCGATGGCCGAGAGGTGTCCGGCGATGACGTCGTGCAGGTCGCGGGCCATCCGCCCGCGTTCGGCGGCGACCGCCGCCCGCCGGTCCAGTTCCGCGATCTTCGCCAGCTGCCCGGCGTTGGCGCGCTCGGCCTCGGCGACGTCGCGCTGCTGGCGGACGTTCGCCGCCCACCACACCGGCGTGATGACGAACGGCAGCACGGCGACCGCGGCCAGCACCGCGGCCCGCCACTGCTGCGAGAGGACCAGCACCGCGGCGAGCACGCCCACCACGGAGGACGCGGCGAGGCCGATCATCACCCGGCTGGTGCGCCGGGAGCCGTAGAGCGTCGCCGCGTAGAGGAAGTCGGTGTAGACGATCAGCACCGGCAGCGACGGGCCGAGCCGGACGTCCACCGCGAGCACCGCCGTGGCCAGGACCAGCGCCAGGGGGACGCGCCGGCGGAGCAGCTCGAGCCCGCACAACGCGGTCAGCTCCAGCAGCCGCACCCCCAGCGGCGCGTGGTCGTAGCCCGTCACGAGCCGGTGGACGTCCGTCGCGTAGACGAGGAAGCCGAGCAGCCAGGTGGCCAGCGCGATCAGGCCGTCCTGCTGCCACACCGGGAGCGAGCGCAGGCGGGGGAGAGGCACCTGATCATCCCAGCACACCGCGTGAGGCGGCCGCGTCCTACGAAGTGATGACGCCCGGTCCGTCCCTTCGCGGACGCGGCCGGGCGGGCGGGCGGGGGAGCGTGGCGGTGTGGACGAGATCGGGAAGTTCTTCGCGGAGAACCCGATGGCGGCCGTCATCGCGGCGGGCGAGATCGGGTTCTGGGTGTTCATCGCGGCGGGGCTGGCGGTGCGGTACGTGCTGCGCCTGCGACGCGCCTCGGCGGTGGTGCTGGCCCTGGTGCCGCTGGTCGACGTCGTGGTGCTGGTGGCGACCGTGCTGGACCTGTCCGCCGGGGGCAAGCCGGGGTTCACGCACGGCCTGGCCGCGGTCTACCTGGGGTTCAGCGTCGTGTTCGGGCCGAGCATGGTGCGGTGGGCGGACGAGCGGTTCGCGTATCGGTTTGCGGGCGGGCCGCCACCACCGCCGAAGAGGCAGGGCCGGGAGAGGGCGCGGCACGAGTGGCGCGAGTGGGGCAAGTGCCTGCTGGCCTGCGGGCTGGCGGCGGCGGCCCTGCTGGCGGCGATCTTCGCGATCGGCGAGCCGGAGAGGGTGGCGCCGCTGTGGGGGTGGTTGCCGCGGCTGGGCACGGTGTCGGCGATCTGGCTGTTCGCCGGGCCGGTCTGGGAGGAGCTGTTCGGCAAGCGCGAGGAGGTCCGCTCGTGAGGGACCTTCCTGCGGGCCGGCCGGGGCGCTCCCGCCGCCGGGGTGAGTGGCTCCCGGCCCTCGGGCTCGCGAAGCTCCGAGGGTGACGTCGGCCGTGCGGATGGCGGGAACCGCCCGGCACCGGAATGCTGGTCCCGTGCCCGAACAGATCCCCGCCCTGCACGAGCTCGCCGCCTACTACGGTGTCGCCACCCGGTACGAGAACGCCGACCGGGTCTGGGTCGAGGTGGCCGATGACGTCGTCGTCGCCGTTCTCGGCCAGTTCGGCGTCGATGCCACCAGTGACCAGGCCATCGCCGCCGCGCTCGGCGCCGCGCGCGAAGCCCCGGCCGCCCTGCCGCCGACCATCGTCGTGCGGGAAGGCACCGGCACCGCGCTGGGCGTCGACGCCGAGGTCGTCCTCGAAGACGGGACGCGGCGGCAGGCCGCCGGCCACCTGCCCGCCGACCTGCCGCTCGGGTGGCACCGGGTGGTCACCGCCGATCAGGACGTCGTGCTCGCCGTCGTGCCGGCGAAGCTGCCGCAGGTGCGGCCCGCCTGGGGGTGGATGCTGCAGCTCTACGCCCTGCACTCGGCCGGTTCCTGGGGCATCGGCGACTACGCCGACCTCGCCACCTTCGCCGCCCGGTCGGCCGCCGAACTGGACGCCGGCGTCCTGCTGGTCAATCCGGTCCAGGCGATCAGCCCCGCCCACCCGATCGAGCGGTCGCCGTACTCGCCCGCGAGCCGCCGGTTCGCCAACCCCGTCTACCTGCGCGTCACCGCCACCGAGACCTTCCGGCAGGCCGATGCCGCCACCCGGGCCGCCGTCGAGTCCCTGGCCCCGGACCGCGAAGGCGAATTGATCGACTACGACGCCGTCTGGACGGCCAAGCGCGCCGCCCTCGAGCTGCTGTGGCCGCACCGCGTCGAGGAAGTCCCCGGGGACATGGAGGACTTCGCCCTCTTCTGCGCCCTCGCCGAGCAGCACGGCGGCGACTGGCGAGACTGGCCGGAGGACCTTCGCGACCCGGCCGGACCGGCCACGGCGAAGGCGCGCGAAGAGCTGAAGGACCGCGTCGCCTTCCACGCCTGGCTCCAGCACCTCTGCCGGGTCCAGCTGGAAGTGGCACGTCAAGCCGCCCGCGAGGCCGGGATGACCGTCGGGATCGTGCACGACCTGCCGGTCGGGGTGCACCCCGGCGGGGCCGACACCTGGGCACTCAACGACGTCTTCGCCGCCGACGTGCGGGTCGGCGCGCCCCCGGACGCCTTCAACCAGCAGGGCCAGGACTGGAACCTGCCGCCGTGGCGGCCGGACAAGCTGGCCGAGGCCGGGTACGCGCCGTTCCGGGACGTCATCCGGGGCGTCCTGCGCTTCGCCGACGGCATCCGGGTCGACCACATCGCCGGCCTGTGGCGGCTCTGGTGGATCCCGCCGGGCGAGCCCGCGCACCGCGGCACGTACGTCCACTACGACGCCGAAGCGATGGTCGGCGTGCTCGCGCTCGAAGCGCACCGCGCCGGCGCCGTCGTCGTGGGGGAGGACCTCGGCACCGTCGAGGAGGTCGTCACCGAAACCATGCACGAACGGGGGATGCTCAGTTCCGCCGTGCTGTGGTTCGAGCGCGACTGGGACGCGCCCGGCCGGCCGTTCACCTCGCCGGACACCTGGGACCCGGACGCGATGGCCAGCATCTCCACGCACGACCTGCCGACCGTCGCGGGCTGGCTGCGGGGCGAGCACGTCCGGGTCCGCGCCGAGCTCGGCCTGCTGGACCGCGGGGTCGAAGCGGAGGAGCAGGCCGCCGCCGAGGAGCGCACAGCGCTGCTGGAACTCGTTGCCCGCGAAGGCATTCCGGACGACGACCCGGTCGTCGCGCTGCACACCCTGCTCGCGCGAGCCGCGTCCCGGCTGGTGCTGACCTCTCCGGCCGACGTGGCGGGCCAGGTGCGGCAGCCGAATCTGCCCGGAACCATCGACCAGTACCCTAACTGGCGGATTCGCCTCCCCGTCAGCGTCGACGGCTTCTTCACCGCGAAGGGAGTCCGCGCCGCGGTCGCACCGCTGGCGGCGGCCCGGCCGCTGCCCCGGTGACGACGGTAACGACCATCCCTGTGCGCGCGACCCCCGGTGGTACGCCACCGGCACGACCAAGCTCGAGGAGAAACCCAGTGCGGCCCTGGCCCGGAACGCCCTACCCGCTCGGCGCCACCTACGACGGAGTCGGGACGAACTTCGCCCTGTTCTCCGAGGTGGCCGAGCGCGTCGAACTGTGCCTGTTCGACGCCGAGGGCAAGGAGGAGCGGTACGCGCTCGAAGAGGTGGACGGCTTCGTCCACCACGGCTACCTGCTCAACGTCGGCCCCGGGCAGCGCTACGGGTTCCGGGTGCACGGCCCGTACGACCCGAAGCGCGGCCTGCGCTGCAACCCGAACAAGCTGCTCATCGACCCGTACGCGAAGGCCGTCTCGCACGGCGTGAAGTGGGACGAGTCGCTGTTCGGCTACAAGTTCGACAACCCGGCCGAGCGCAACGACGACGACAGCGCCGGCCGCGTGCCGTATTCGCTGGTGGCGAACCCGTTCTTCGACTGGGGCAACGACCGCCAGCCGAAGCGGCCGTACAACGAGACGGTCATCTACGAGGCGCACGTCAAGGGCATGACCGTGCATCACCCGTTCGTGCCCGAAGCACTGCGGGGCACGTACGCCGGTCTCGCGCACCCCGCGGTCGTCGAGCACCTGCAGAAACTCGGCGTGACCGCGGTGGAACTGCTGCCGGTGCACCAGTTCGTCACCGACCACGGGCTGGCCGAAAAAGGCCTGACGAACTACTGGGGCTACAACACGATCGGGTACTTCGCGCCCCACGACTCCTACGCGGCGATGCCGGGCGAGGGCGGCCAGGTCCAGGAGTTCAAGGGCATGGTCAAGGCCTTCCACGAGGCCGGGATCGAAGTGATCCTCGACGTGGTTTACAACCACACGGCCGAGGGAAACCACCTCGGGCCGACGCTGTCGATGCGGGGCATCGACAACGAGGCCTACTACCGGCTGGTGGAGGGGGAGCCCGAGTACTACATGGACTACACCGGCACCGGCAACTCCCTCAACGTCCGCAACCCGCACACCCTGCAGCTGATCATGGATTCGCTGCGCTATTGGGTGACGGAGATGCACGTCGACGGCTTCCGGTTCGACCTCGCCTCCGCGCTGGCCCGCGAGTTCTACGACGTCGACCGGCTGTCGACGTTCTTCGACCTGGTGCAGCAGGACCCGATCGTCAGCCAGGTGAAGCTGATCGCCGAGCCGTGGGACGTCGGCCCCGGTGGCTACCAGGTCGGCAACTTCCCGCCGCTGTGGACCGAGTGGAACGGGCAGTTCCGCGACACCGTGCGCGACTTCTGGCGCGGCGAGCCGTCGACGCTGGGGGAGTTCGCGAGCCGGATCACCGGGTCGTCGGACCTCTACCAGGACGACGGCCGGCGCCCCTTCGCGTCGATCAACTTCGTCACCGCCCACGACGGCTTCACGCTGCGGGACCTGGTGTCCTACAACGAAAAGCACAACGATAGTAGGAGACGTTCTCGGCCATCCGCGCGCCG
>NZ_JBSGJD010000330.1:0-8787 GCF_053605405.1 Amycolatopsis sp. NPDC003861 | reverse complement strand
GGCGTTCGGTGCGTTCAACGCACCCAACGCCACATTGGGGCGCTTGGGGCCGGCGGTCAGGACTGCTTGCGCTTGGCGAACGCGGTCGGGCGGTCCTCCCACGGCGCGTCCGCCGGGCGGGACGGCGCCGCGCCGGTGAGCACCGCGTGCGCGGCCAGCACCCCGGACACCGTGGCGCCGTTGACCAGCTCGCCCGCCAGGGCCATCCGCACGGCCTCGGCGAGCGGGAACTTGCGGATGACCAGGTCCGCTTCTTCCTCGCCGAGCACCTCACGGTCCACTTCGGACAGTCCGCGGGCCAGGAAGACCCGCACGACCTCGTCGGTGAAGCCGGGCGACGCGGCGACGTCGACCAGGGTCACCCAGTCGTCCGCGGCCAGGCCGACCTCTTCGACGAGCTCGCGCTTGGCCGTGCCGACCGGGTCCTCGCCGAGGTGGTCGATCAGGCCCGCGGGCAGCTCCCACAGCCGGTGCCCGATCGGGTGCCGGTACTGGTGGATCAGCGTGACCTGCTGCTCCTCGTCCAGTGCGACGATCGCCACCGCGCCGAGGTGTTCGATCACCTCGCGGACCGCGGTGTCACCGCCCGGCATCACGACGTCGTCGATCCGCAGGCCGACGACGCGTCCGATGTGGACGTCCCGGCTGGAGGCGACGCTGAACTCGTGCTCGCCCGGCGCGGTCACCGGGCCGCCACCGGAGCTTCGGGCAGCTCGACCGGCAGCCGCTCGGCGACCTTGCGGTCCACCACGGCCTTGACGAACGCGCTGAACAGCGGGTGCGGCCGGGTCGGGCGGCTCTTGAGCTCGGGGTGGGCCTGCGTGCCGACGAAGAACGGGTGCTTGTCGGCGGGCAGCTCGACGAACTCGACCAAGTGGTCGTCCGGCGAGGTGCCCGAGAACACCAGACCCGCGTCCGAGAGCTGCTTGCGGTAGGCGTTGTTGACCTCGTAGCGGTGCCGGTGCCGCTCGGAGACCTCGGTGCTGCCGTAGGCCTTCGCGACCTGCGAACCCGCCTTGAGCTTCGCCGGGTAGGCGCCCAGGCGCATGGTGCCGCCCATGTCCCGCTCCCCCGCGACGACGTCGCGCTGGTCGGCCATGGTCGAGATCACCGGGTGCTTGGTGTTCTCGTCGAACTCCGACGACCCGGCGTCGGTGATGCCGGCCAGGTGCCGGGCGGCCTCGATGACCATGCACTGCAGGCCGAGGCACAGGCCGAGCAGCGGGACACCGCGGGTGCGGGCGTACTCGATCGCGCCGACCTTGCCCTCGATGCCGCGGATGCCGAACCCGCCCGGGATCAGCACACCGTCCACATCGGACAGCACGGAGGCGGCACCGGACGCGGTCTGCGCGTCGTCGGAGGCGACCCAGACGATCTCGACCTTGGCGCGGTGGGCGAACCCGCCCGCACGCAGGGCCTCGGTGACCGACAGGTAGGCGTCCGGCAGGTCGATGTACTTGCCGACGACGGCGATCCGCACGATCTCGCTCGGGTTGTGCACGCGGTCGAGCAGGTCGCCCCACACCGTCCAGTCGACGTCGCGGAACGGCAGGCCGAGGCGGCGGACGACGTAGGCGTCGAGCGCCTCGCCGTGCAGCACCTTCGGGATGTCGTAGATGGACCGCGCGTCCGGGCAGGCGATGACGGCCTCGGTGTCGACGTCGCACATCAGGCCGATCTTGCGCTTGAGGTCCTCGGGGATCTCCCGGTCGGCCCGGCAGACCAGCGCGTCGGGCTGGATACCGATGTTGCGCAGCGCGGCGACCGAGTGCTGGGTCGGCTTCGTCTTCAGCTCACCCGAGGGCGCCAGGTACGGCACCAGCGAGACGTGCAGGAAGAAGCAGTGGTCGCGGCCGACGTCGTGGCGGACCTGGCGGCAGGCCTCCAGGAACGGCAGGGACTCGATGTCGCCGACCGTGCCGCCGACCTCGGTGATGACGACGTCCGGCGCCTGGCCGGTCTCGTCGGGCCCGGCGGCCGCGGTGATCCGCGCCTTGATCTCGTCGGTGATGTGCGGGATGACCTGCACGGTGTCGCCGAGGTACTCGCCGCGGCGTTCCTTGGCGATCACCTCGGAGTAGACCTGGCCGGTGGTGACGTTGGCCTTGCCGTCGAGGTCGCGGTCGAGGAACCGCTCGTAGTGCCCGATGTCGAGGTCGGTCTCGGCGCCGTCGTCGGTGACGAACACCTCACCGTGCTGGAACGGGTTCATCGTCCCGGGGTCGACGTTGAGATAGGGGTCGAGCTTCTGCATCGTGACGCGAAGCCCGCGCGCGGTAAGGAGCTGACCGAGGCTGGAAGCCGTGAGTCCCTTACCCAGAGAGGAGGCGACGCCTCCGGTGACAAAGACGTACTTGGTTGCCCGTGACTGAAGTCCCACGGGCCGCCAGCATATCCCACTGCCGCGGATCCGCGCGCTGTGACATGCCCGGGACGCCGGATATGACGCCCGCCACCCGCACGGGTGACCACGGGGATCGGCCTGCGGGACCCGGCCGGCGAGCCGTCCGCCGTGGACGGTGCGCCGGATTCGAAGACGTCGGCCGAGGTGCACGCGCTCAGCCGGGACCACCCTGGGCGTCGTCGTTCTGGTGGCCACGGCGGGCGTCCCGGTCGAAGATGCCCAAGATCTCGCACGGCCCGCCCTCGGCGCCGATCGCGTGCGGCAGCATCGTGGGGAATTCGGCGGCCTGGTTGGTCTCGAGGCGGAAGCGGCGGTGGCCGAGCATCAGGGTCGCCGTGCCGGACAGGACGACGAGCCATTCGCGGCCCGGGTGGGCGCGCATGCGGGCCGGGTTGTCCGGGGGCGGTTCGGTCATGCGCTGGCGCACCACGCTCATCCCGGGATCGGCCTTGACGGTCCAGCGCATCCGGCCGTGGGCGCCGTCGATCGTCGGGCTGGTGACGACGTCGTCGGTGGCCGTCTCCACGAGCTGGTCCAGGGTGGTGTCCAGGGCGCGGGCGAGGGTGACCAGCTGGTCCAGCGCGAGGCGGCGCTGACCGTTCTCGATACGGCTCAGCGAGGACTGGCTGAGGTGGGCGCGGGAGGCCAGTTCGTCCAGGGACCAGCCCTGCGCCACCCGCAGGGCGCGGATGCGTTTGCGCACGAGGCTGTCCAGATCGCCATCTTCTTGCGTCATACGCAAGAGCGTATGCCTCCGCAGCAATTCGCGCTTAACGTCGTGGACAGCTCCGACAGGCCCGTTTCGAGAGGAACCCATGAGCACGAACCAGCCCGTACCGACCACCCAGACCGGCGGCGGGGGCGCCCCCGATGCGCGCCGGCTGCGCTCGATCCTGATCACCGTCTCGATCGCCCTGATGGCGGTGATCGCCTCGGCGACCGGGCTGAACGTCGCGCAGACCCACCTGGCCGTGGAGTTCGGCGCTTCCCAGAGCACGGTCCTGTGGATCATCAACAGCTACACCCTCGCCCTGGCCGCGCTGCTGCTGCCGCTCGGCGCCCTGGGTGACCGGCTGGGCCGCAAGCCCGTGCTCGTCGCCGGACTCGGCGTGTTCGGCGTCGCCACCGTGGTCGCCGCCCTGGCCCCGACCGCGGAGGTGCTGCTCGCCGCGCGCGTGGCGGGCGGGATCGGGGCCGCGATGATCATGCCGATCACGTTGGCCGTCATCACCTCCACCTTCCCCGAGGCGCAGCGCGGCAGGGCGATCGGCGTGTGGACCGGCGTCGCCGGGGGCGGCGGCATCCTGGGCATGTTCCTCGCCGCGCTCCTCGTCGACGTCGCCGACTGGCGCTGGCTGTTCGCCCTGCCGGTGGCGTTGATCCTGGTGGCGCTGGCCATGACGGTGCAGTCGGTGCCCGACTCCCGCGAGACCTCGGCCCACCGGTTCGACACCGTCGGCGCCCTCGTCTCCGCGATCGCCGTGACCGGCCTCATCTTCGTCCTGCAGGAGGGTCCCGAACGCGGCTGGACCGCGCCCGCGACCCTGATCAGCCTGACCGCCGGTCTCGTCGCCGCCGTCGGCTTCGTGGCCTGGGAGCTGCGCCGCCGCGACGCCTCGCTGCTGGACGTGCGCCTGTTCCGGGAGCGCGGGCTGTCGGGCGGCTCGCTCACCCTGCTGGTGGTCTTCGGGGTCCAGGCGGGCATCGGCGTGGTCCTCTTCCCGTTCTTCCAGGCCGTGCTCGGCTGGCCGGGCCTGCTGTCGACGGCCGCGATGATGCCGATGGCGCTCGCGATGATGATCGCCTCCGGCCTGGCAGCCAAGCTGGCCGCCGGGATCGGCGCACGCTCGACCATGGTCGTGGGCGTCGCACTGGCCGGCGCCGGCATGGCGCTCATGGCGCTGTTCGTCTCCGTCGGCGGCGGCTACCTCTCCGTCCTGCCCGGCCTGCTCGCCATGGGCGCCGGCATGGGGCTGTCGATGACCCCGTCCACCGAGGCCATCACCGCCTCCCTGCCGCGCGAGAAGCAGGGGGTCGCGTCCGCCCTCAACGACGTCACCCGCGAGTTCGGCACCGCACTCGGCGTCGCCCTGCTCGGCGCGCTCGTGTCCGCCGGCTACCGCAGCGCCATCGACGGTCGGCTGCAGGGCATCTCCCGGGAAGCCGCGGACGCCGCCCGAGCCGGCGTCGCCAACGCCGTCGAGGCGGCGGGCAGCGCCGGCCCGCACGCACCGGACCTGCTCCGCGCCGCCCACCAGTCCTTCGTCGACGGCTGGCAGCAGGCGATGTGGGCCGGCGCTGCCATCATGGGCGCCCTATTGCTCTACATCGCCTTCTTCGGCCCCGGGAAGACCCCGGTCGCGGACGAGACCGACCCCGCCGAGGCGGTCACCGCCGGCGCTCGTGGTCAGGACACCTGAGCCGGCACCTTCGCCGGGCGCAGCCGCGGGCGCCCGGTGAGGGCCCGACTGCCGGGCAGCCGCCGGAGGGCCTCGACGATCAGCACGGTCAGGACGATCGTCGCCAGGTAGATGATGACGCTCAGCCACGGCGCCCCGAACCGCTCCGCGACGTGCGGGATCGCCGGCCCGAGCAGCGCCAGCGCGAGCGGGTGCACGAGGAAGATGCTGAACGACCGGTTCGCCGCCCACGAGACCACCCGGGCCCCGCGGCTGCCCTCCCGGCGGCGCGCTGCCCACCGCGTCGCGAACGCGTAGATCGCCGCGATCACCGTGAGGAACCACGGGATCAGGTACGGCTGGAACGGGTCGCTGGCCACCTGCGGGAAGGTTCCATTGTGGACGGTGTGGAAGTAGAACCACTCGGTGCCCGCCAGCACCGCGACGAGCGCGCCGCCGAGCAGCAGCCGGTGCCGGCCCGCCCAGGCGTGCACGGTTTCGAAGTGCATGGCCACCACGGCGCCGAACAGCGTGTAGAACTGGTACGGCAGGATCGTGCCGTAGAGGTGGGTGATCGTCTCGTAGCTCACGCCGAGCGGCTGGTAGGTCATGAACAGCGTGACGCCGACCTGCACCAGGCCACTGCCGAGCAGCAGCCACTTGTGCTTGCCCTCGGTCGCTCGCAGCAGCTTCATCAGCAGCGGGAACAGCAGGTAGACCTGCATCGTCACCAGCAGGAAGTACAGGTGGTACCAGGCCCCGCCGGTGAGCAGGTCCTCGAGCAGCAGGCGCATCGACGCCTCGAGCGAGCCCGGCTGCTGTTCGCCGGTCACCAGGCCGTACGCCCAGAAGAACATCGACCACGCCAGGTAGGGCGTCGCGACCAGCGGGAGCCGCCGTCGCCAGAAGTCGCCCGCGGTGAACTCGCGGCGGCGGTTCTGGAACACCAGCACGAACCCGGTGAGCGCGAAGAAGGCCTCGCGGGTGAAGTGCAGCGGCGTCTCGACGGCGTTGGCGCCGACGTCCTGCGCGAAGTTCGTCGCGCCCACCACGTGGATGAGGATGACGCAGGCGAACGTGATCAACCGGAAGAGGTCGATCTGGTGGAGGTAGGGCGCTTTGCCGCCCGGTCTCGTGGCGCGGGCGGGGGCCTCGAGCGTGGCCTGGGCAGTCGTCATCGTGCCGCCGATCCGGCACCGTCGTCGGCGTGGTTCACGTTGTCAGACTTGCCACCCATTCTGTGAATTTCCCATGAAGCCGCTGGGAAGCGCCTGTTGGCCGGGGCCTCGCGGGGTGTCGGATATGCCACTTCGGCTCAAGGAGCGAAGGTTCCGCGATCATGTTAATGGGTGAGCTGTCTGGTACGCAGCGTGACCTTCGTCATCAAGCTGTGACCTGCGGAAAGAGCGACCGCAGGGTGACCTCCCGGTTGACCCGCACGTGTTCGATCGCGGACGCCTTCGCCCGCTCCGCGTCCCCGGACGCGATCGCCTCGTACAGCCGGCGGTGCTCGTCGAGCAGCTCGGCCCAGTGCTCGTTCTGGCTCGTGAGCCAGCGGAGCCGGCCCTCCAGGGGCTGCAGCATGGTGGAGAGCAGTGCGTTGCCCGCGATGGCGACGATCTCGTCGTGGAAGCGCGAGTTCAGCACGGTGATCCGGGCCGCGTCGCCGCGGGCCGTGGCGCGGGCAGCGTCGGCGAGGACACGGTCGAGGCGCTTGAGCTCCGCCGCACCCGCACGAGCCGCCGCCAGCCCGGCGGCCAGGCCTTCGAGGGCCTCGCGGACGTCGAACAGCTCCTCGACGTCGACCCGCGCCAGCTGCCGGACGACCACCCGCCGCGGCGACTGGACGACGAGGAACCCCTCGGCCTCCAGGCTGCGGATGGCCTCGCGCACCGGCACCCTCGACACGCCGAGGTCTTCGGCCAGTTCGCGCTCGACCAGCCTGTCGCCCGGGCGGAGCCGGCCGGTCAGGATCCGTTCGCGCAGCTCCTCGCGCACCCGCTGCCGGGTGGCCGCGAGGGGTTGCCGCTCGTTCACCGCGCCCCCTCCTTCAACACCGCCGTAACCGGCCGTAACACGAGTTTATCGGCCGGAGGGTTGACTCGGGCGGACGCCGGGGTGATATTTGGGATTCCAAAGTTTGGTATCCCAAATCGCCGTCCCCGCACTGTGTCAGACGGGGCTTCGCCCCAGCCGGGGGCTCCGCCACCCGGAACCCCCGAAAGATACGTAGATCGGAGGGCCCGCATGACCGCCGCCCCGCTCACCGAACCTTCACAAGAGACACCGACGCCACCCGACCCGCGGCTCTGGAACGAGGACCTCGCCCCCGCGAAGGAACGCCGGTGGAAGGTCTACGACATCTTCGCGCTGTGGATGTCCGACGTGCACAACCTCGGCAACTACACCTTCGCCGCCGGCCTGTTCGTGCTCGGGCTGTCGGCCTGGCAGGTGTTCACCGCCCTGCTGTTCGGGTTCGTCATCATCTACGTCGGCATGAACCTGATGGGCCGGATCGGCCAGCGCACCGGCGTCCCGTTCCCCGTCGTGGCGCGGATCAGCTTCGGCACCTTCGGCGCGAACCTGCCCGCGCTGATCCGCGCGATCATCGCGATCTTCTGGTACGGCATCCAGACCTACCTCGCGAGCGTGGCCATCACGCTGCTCGTGCTGGCCATCGACCCGGGCCTGAAACCGCTGACCGAGCACGGGTTCCTCGGCCTGCACGCGCTCGGCTGGATCTGCTTCGTCGCGCTGTGGGCGGTCCAGGCGCTGATCCTGACCCGCGGCATGGAGTCGGTGCGCAAGTTCCAGGACTGGTGCGGCCCGGCGATCTGGGTCGTGATGATCGCCCTCGCCGTCTGGATCCTCGCCGCCGGGCACTGGAACATCTCCTTCACCAGCAGCCCCAAACAGCTCTCCACCGGGGAGCAGATCCGGCAGTGGTTCGGCGCGGCCGGGCTCATCCTGGCCACCTACGGCACGCTGATGCTCAACTTCTGCGACTTCTCCCGCTTCGCCCCGGACCAGAAGACGGTGAAGCGCGGGAACTTCTGGGGCCTGCCGATCAACTCGACGGCGTTCGCACTCCTGTCGGTGATCGTCACCGCGGGCAGCATGCAGGTGTTCGGCGAGGCGATCACCGACCCGGCCGAACTGCTGGCCAAGGTGCACAACACGCCGGTGCTCATCGTCGGCGCGCTGACCTTCGCCGTCGCCACCATGGGCGTCAACATCGTCGCCAACTTCGTCTCCCCCGCCTACGACCTGGCCAACATCTGGCCGAAGCGGATCACCTTCACCATCGGCGGGATGATCAGCGCGGTCGCGGCCCTGTGCGTGCTGCCGTGGAAGCTGTACTCCTCGCCGGCGGTGGTCAACTACTTCCTCGGCGGGCTCGGCGCGTTCCTCGGCCCGCTGTTCGGGATCATGATCGTCGACTACTACCTGATCCGGCGCGGCAAGGTCGACGTCGCCCAGCTGTTCGTCGACGGTGGCATCTACCCGCGGGTGAACCCGCGTGCCCTGGTGACGTTCTTCCCGACCGCCGCGCTGGCCGCGGTGATCGCGCTGGTGCCGTACTTCGCGCCGGCCGCGCCGTACTCGTGGTTCATCGGCACGGCGTCGTCGGCGGCGCTGTACTACGCGGTGTCGAGGAAGCATCGATGAGGATCGTCGTCACCAACTGCAACACCACCGAGGCGATGACCAAGGAGATCGAAGCCGGGGCCCGCGCGGCCGCGAGCCCCGGCACCGAGATCCTCGCCAGGACACCGCGCTGGGGCCCGGAGTCGGCCGAGGGCTGGCTGGACAGCTTCCTGTCCGCCGCGGCCGTGCTGGACCTGTTGCGGGGCCTGGACGAACCGTTCGACGCCGTCGTGGGGGCCCGGGGGGGGGCGCCCCGCCCCGGGGGGGCGCGCGCGGGGCGAGGTCGGGAGAGCGGGGGGGGGGGGGAAAGTGGTGTGGTATGGGTGTGTTAGA
>NZ_JBSGJD010000329.1:0-8808 GCF_053605405.1 Amycolatopsis sp. NPDC003861 | reverse complement strand
TCACTATCAATAGATCTAACCCGGCCGGTGGTGCCGGGTCAAGGCATCTTTCCCGCCTTGACGCGGTACCACCGGCCGTAGTGACAATCACGGCTTCGGGGTGGCGGACAGCCCACCTGACTCAGGGGGCGACGCGCTCGATGTGCCACCCGTCGTCGTTGCGTACGTACCTCAGCCGGTCGTGCATCCGGTCCTCGCGGCCCTGCCAGAACTCCACCAGGTCCGGACGGATCCGCCAGCCGCCCCAGTGGGGTGGGGCCGGGATGTGCTCGACGTCCGCGAAGCGCCGCTCGATTCCGTTCAGCGCGTTGTCCAGCGCCCTTCGGCCGTCCACTACGCGCGACTGCGGGGATGCCCACGCCCCCAGCTGGGAGCCGCGGGGGCGCTGGGCCCAGTACTCCGCCGTCTCCTTGACGCCGACCTTCTCGACCTCGCCGCGGACGTGGACCTGGCGGTGCAGCGCGTACCAAGGGAACGTCACCGACGCGTAGCGGGTCGCCGTCAAGTCGTGGCTCTTCGCAGACGTGTAGTTCGTGTAGAACACCACGCCGCGGTCGTCGAGGCCCTTGCACAGGACCGTGCGAGACGAGGGGCGCCCCTCGGCGTCCGCGGTCGCGAGGACCATGGCGTTCGGCTCCGCGATGCCCGCCGCGACCGCCTGGTTCAGCCAGCCCTGCAGCTGATCGGTCCAGGTGGCGGCGAGCGCGGTTTCGTCGAACGCCGCGCCGTCGTAGGCCACGCGCATTCCGGGAAGGCGTACTACGGCGTCTTCCACCTGGTCCTCGATTTCCGGCATCATCGCCAAACCTCCACGCCCGGTCGGGGCATCAGTCGACTTCGGCTCTAGGCACGTTAGGGCTTCGCGACCGGCAGCGGAACCCACCTAACGGTGACACCCGCCACCACCGCGAAGTAACCGCTGGACAACAAGCCGTAACCCGTGCGTTACCTCCCGGACCAGGATCGATACAGGACGCACCTACCTTCGGCCCGTTCCCCACCACCCCCGGAGGCAGGCATGACCGAGACCCTGTCCAGCACGGAAAAGAGCACCCCGCCGAAACGCCGCTACGCCCCGCTCGCGGCGAACGAAAACCGCGAGGACTACTCCCTGCGCTTCGCCGCGCATTCGTTCCGGAAATGGTCGCCGTTCGTGGTCGCGACGACGGCGCTGGGCGGCATCGCCTACCTCGCCGACTTCGCGATCGGCGCCAGCATCGTCCTCTCCTACGGCTTCACCTCCGGCGTCCTGGCGATCCTCGCCGCCGCCGTCGTCATCTTCGTGACCGGCGTGCCCATCGCGGCCGCCTGCGCGAAGTCCGGAGTGGACATGGACCTGCTGACCCGCGGAGCCGGCTTCGGCTACTTCGGGTCGACGCTCACGTCGCTCGTCTACGCGAGCTTCACCGTCATCTTCTTCTCGCTCGAAGGCTCGATCATGGGCCAGGCCTTCGAGCTCGCCCTCGGCATCCCGTTGCCCATCGGCTACCTCCTCGCGACGCTCATCGTGCTGCCCTTCGCCCTCTACGGCATGGGCGCGGTCGCGAAGATGCAGACCTGGACGCAGCCGCTGTGGATCGCCGGACTGGTGCTGCCGTTCGTCGTCGTGCTGGTCCGCGAGCCCGGCAAGTTCGCCGAATTCACCCACTTCGGGGGTACCGAGGGCGCAGGCGCCGGGTTCTCCGCGATCGGGTTCGGCTTCGGGATGGGCGTCGCGCTGTCGCTGATCGGGCAGATCGGCGAACAGGCCGACTACCTGCGGTTCATGCCCGAAAAAACGGCGGAGAACAAGCGGTCGTGGTGGGCCGCGGTGCTCGCCGCCGGCCCCGGCTGGGTGATCCTCGGCGCCGCGAAGCAGATCGGCGGTGCGCTGCTGGCGTTCCTCGCGCTCGGCGTCGTCGGGAAGACGCACGCGCTGGAGCCGATCGCGCCGTACCTCGAAGCGGTGAAACCCGCACTCGGGCCTGTCGCGCTGACGTTCGCCGCGCTGTTCGTCGTCGTCTCGCAGATCAAGATCAACACCACCAACGCCTACTCCGGCTCGCTGTCGTTCGCGAACTTCTTCTCCCGCGTGCTGCACAAGCACCCCGGCCGGGTCTGGTACGTGCTGGTCAACTGCGGGATCGCGCTCGCGCTGATGGAGTTCGGCGCGTTCGGCTTCCTGAACAAGATCCTCGGCTTCTACTCGAACGTCGCCATCGCGTGGATCGGCGCCGTCTGCGCCGACCTGGTGATCGCCAAGCCGCTGGGCCTGTCCCCGCGCTACATCGAGTTCAAGCGGGCCTACCTGCACAAGATCAACCCGGTCGGGTTCGGCTCGATGGTCGTCGCGTCCGCGGTGTCGATCGTGGCCTACTTCGGCGCGTTCGGACCGTTCCTGGCCGCGTTCAGCCCGCTGCTCGCCCTGGTCATCGCCGTCGTCCTGGTGCCGGCACTGGCCGTGGCCACCAAGGGCAAGTACTACCTGGCGCGGGAGAACACGGTCATGACCACGGAGGCCGACCCGCAGGCGACGTACACCTGCTCGGCCTGCGGCGACCCGTACGAGCTGCCCGACGTCGCCGACTGCGCCAAACAGGACGGCCCGATCTGCTCGCTCTGCTGCACGCTCGACAGCACCTGTCACGACGTGTGCCGGACGACCGGCCCAGTGGCGCTGGGCCTGCCGACCGTCCGGACGCCGTAGTGTCCGTGAGGGCCCTTTCCCGGCGTCCGCAGCCGGGAAAGGGCCCTCACGTGAGCCGGCCTCCCCCCGGGTCCCCCTCCCGGCTCGACTGTTCCACGCCGGAGGGCGCGCCGGGGTTGCCCGGGATTTCCAAGATCTTTCCGGGCCGCATGATGGCGGCCAGCATCAGCGCGCGCAGCTCCGCGCCGACGTCCTCCACCGGCAGCGGCGGCTCGTGCGCCTGCCACTCGCGCAGCAGCCCGGTGGCCGCGCCGACCAGGGCGATCGCCGTCAGCCGGTAGTCGCGGTCGGGGGCGACGCCGTGCTCGGCCGCGCGCCGCGCCTCCGTCTCGATGAAGGTCGCCCAGCGGTCGACCCACACCTGGTGCTGCTGCTCCAGCTCCGCGCTGACGCCGACGGCTTCGACGTAGTTGAGCCGCGGGAGCCGGGGGTCCACGGTGACCGTGTCGATGAAGACGTCGAGCAGCGTGGCGATGCGGGTCATGGCGTCGGCCTCGGCGACCTTGTCGAGCGCGGCGGTGACGTGCTCCAGCGCGAGGCTGTTGATCCGGTCGTGGAGGGTGCGCAGGACGTCCTCCTTGCCGGTGAACTCCTCGTAGAAGTTCCGCGTCGAGACGCCGGCGCGGGCGCACATCTCGGTGATCTTCGTCTGCCGGAAGCCGGTGGTGGTGAACAGCTCGAGACCGGCCGTGAGCAGCCGCTCGCGGCGGTCGGCGCGACGTTGTTCGGGTGCGACGCCGCCGTACGTGCGAGCCAACGGTTGTGTCCTCCTTCTGAGGGATTGCCGGATCCTACCGGGCTGGCTAAATTGCGAAAACCTCGATTACCAGACAGCCGGAGGCAACGATGCTTCGTCGGTTAGTGGTCGCCGTCGCGCTCCTGTTCGTGACAGCCGCCCCCACGGCACACGCCGAACCGGGCGTCCTC
The DNA here is from genome assembly GCF_053605405.1 of Amycolatopsis sp. NPDC003861. Classification (NCBI taxonomy): domain Bacteria; kingdom Bacillati; phylum Actinomycetota; class Actinomycetes; order Pseudonocardiales; family Pseudonocardiaceae; genus Amycolatopsis; species Amycolatopsis sp. NPDC003861. The sequence goes on along the minus strand of NZ_JBSGJD010000329.1, from coordinate 5,195 downwards.
TTGGAACAGAAGCCGACGACGGTGTTCGTCGGCCCGTTCCCGGCGCCGGTCAAAGCCTGGCACCTCGTGTACCGCTCGACGTCGGCGACCGGCGCCCCGAACGCCGTCTCCGGCACACTGCTGGTCCCGCCGACGCCGTGGCTGCGCGGCGGCCCGCGGCCGCTCATCACGTACGCGGTCGGCACGCACGGCCTCGGCGACCAGTGCGCCCCTTCGAACCTCCTCGCCCACGGCATCGAAAACGAGAGCGCGTTACTCGCCCAGGCGTTGACGCAGGGCTGGGCAGTCGTCGTCACCGACTACGAAGGACTCGGCACGCCGGGGCCGCACACGTACGCGGTCGGGCAGTCCGAAGGCCGCGCGGTGCTCGACGCGGCGAAGGCCGCTTCCCGGGTTGCCGGCGCGGGGCTGTCCCCGTCCGGCCCGGTGGGCGTGTTCGGGTACTCGCAGGGCGGCCAGGCGGCGGCGTGGGCGGCGGAGCTGCAGGCGACGTACGCGCCTTCGCTGAACGTGGTCGGCGTGGCGGCGGGCGGCGTCCCGGCGGACCTGAACGCGGTGTTCGCCTCCAACGACGGCGGCGCGGCGTTCGGCCTGGTGCTGGGCGCGGCCACGGGCTTCGCGGCGGCGTACCCGGACGTCCCGTTCGCGTCGATCCTCAACGACCGCGGCCGCGAGGCGGTGGCGCGCGTCTCGAAGGCGTGCACGATCGAGCTGGGCGCGGCGGCGCCGTTCGCGCACCTGCAGGACTTCGTGACGGTGCCGGACCCGATCCACGAGCCGCACTGGCAGGCCCGCCTGGCGGAGAACTACCTCGGCACGACGGCGCCGAAGCCGCCGGTGTACCTGTACCACGGGACGTTGGACGAGCTGATCCCGTTCAGCGTCGGAACGGCGTTGCGCGACCGCTGGAAGTCGCTGGGCGCGCAGGTGACGTGGCAGGAGTTCCCGCTCCTGGAGCACATCGGGGGCGTGTCGATCGGCGGCCCGGTGGCGATGACCTGGCTGGGCACGAAGTTCTGAAAACTGTCGGTGCCTCCCGGTAGCGTGGAAAACGGGGGCTGCTCAGAACGGCCGCAACGCCGCAACCGCGTCCGGCGCAAGGGAAGTGGTGAGGGTGCCGCCCGCAGCGAGGGGGCTGCGGGACCACCACTCACCCGAGGCCGCCGGGAGCTCGCGTCCGCCGACCTCCAGGTCCGTGGCCAGCACGCGGCGGCCCGCCAGCACCGCCAGGCTCCCGTCCAGGCCCGCGTCCCCCACCGAAAGCGTCTGGCGCACCACCGGGGTCCCGGCCCGCACCACGTCCAGCGTGGTCACCAGCGATCCCGGCTTCTCCCCGGCCCGCCCCAGCACCAGCACCTCCCGCGTGTGCAGGTAGGCGTCGGCAGCCAGCGAAGCCCGGAAGACCGCGTGGTGCCGGGCCCGCGCCGTGATCACCGTCGGCTCCGGCAGGTACTCCAGCGACCCGCCGTCCTCCACGACGACGTCCACAGTGGACAACGAAGACTCGCCGTGCAGGCCCGGCAGGGCCAACGTGGCCGCCACCCCCGACAACCGGAGGGAGGCACCCGGCCCGACCCGGACGGTGAGCAGCAGGTCATCCCCGCCCAGCGGCGATGTCGCCGAGTTGACCAGGTGCACCACGGCCGTCGCACCCGAACGCCGGCGCGGGAACAACGTCAACGGCGCCATCGAGCACAGCTCCCGCAGCACCGTGCGCGAGCCGTCGAAGCACGCCGTCAGCCGCGCGTGGGCCTTCACAGCAGGGAACGGACCCAGTCGGCGACCGCGGGCGCGTCGGGGGTGTCCACAAGGGACTGGGTGATCACCGGCAGCGCGCCCCGCATCCGGTGCGCGTCCGACGTCATCACGTCCATGTCCGCGCCGACCAGGTGCGCGATGTCGATCTTGTTGATCACCAGCAGGTCCGCCGTCGTGACACCCGGGCCGCCCTTGCGCGGCACCTTGTCGCCGCCCGCGACGTCGACCACGAAGATCTGGCTGTCCGCCAGGCCGCGGCTGAACACCGCCGTCAGGTTGTCGCCGCCGCTCTCGATGATCACCAGGTCGAGGCCAGGAAACTTCTCTTCCAGCCGCTCGACCGCGTCGAGGTTCGCGGTGATGTCGTCGCGGATCGCCGTATGCGGGCACGCGCCGGTCTGCACCGCCTCGATCCGCTCCGGGTCCAGGACACCCGCGCGGCGCAGGAAGTCCGCGTCCTCGGTCGTGTAGATGTCGTTCGTGACCACCGCGAGCCGGATCTCGTCGCCGAGCGCGCGGCAGAGTGCCGCGGTCAGCGCCGTCTTGCCGGAGCCGACCGGGCCGCCGATGCCGATCCGGTACGCGCGGCCCGCGGTGGGCGCGGCGTCGTAGTGGTCCGGCTCGCTGGCCGTCGGGTCGAAGTTGACCGGGTGGACGTGCCCATGCCCGTGTCCGTGTTCAGCTGGCAAAGAGACGCACCTCTTCCTGGTGGTGCCGGGCGTGCGCCTCGGCGAACAGATCCAACGCGGGTGACCCCGGCGACGGCAGGGACGCCGGGTCGTCGGCCGCCACGGCCGCAGCTTCCGAGCAGACGGAGGCGAGGTCCAGCCGGGCCACCACGGCGTTGACGGCGAACGGGTCCAGCCCCAGCAGCCGGACCGCGGCACTCGCCGGGCCGCTCACCGACAGGTAGGCGACCGCCATCGCGGCGTCGTACGGCGACCCGCCCGCGACGCCGACCAGCGCACCCAGCACGATCGGATGGTGCGGCCGCGGCGTCTCGGTCAGCAGCTCTTCCAGGACTGGCGAAGGCCACGCGATCCGCCCGGCCCGCGCGGTTCCGCGGCCTTGCGCCCGGGAGGCTTCGCGCTGCGCGAGTGACGGCGTGCGCGCGTCCAGTTCACTGTCCAAACACGACCAATTGCCTCGGTTGACCGCCGCATGCGCGGAAGCAGCAGCGAAAACCGCCGCCAGGAACCCCGCCGTCCGCAACCGTCCGGAAAGGAATCCCGGGAGATCCCGCACGGACGTCACCAGCTTCCGCGCGACGACCTCCTCCAGCCCGCCACTGTGGACGTGCCCGCCGCCGGGGAACCGGGAGTCCGCGAGGATCAGTGCCGAAAGGTCCATCAGAACAGGAAGTACCTTTGCGCCATCGGCAGTTCCGTCACCGGCTGCGGTTCGATCAGCTCGCCGTCGACGTGCACCGCGAAGCTGTCCGGCTCGACGCGGACGTCCGGCGTGGTGTCGTTGAGCACCATGTCCGCCTTGGTCCGCGCCCGCATGTCCGACACGGCGACCAGCGGCCGCGTGATGCCGAACCGCTCGCGCAGCCCGCTGTCCAAAGCGGACGGCGCGACGAAGTGCAGGCTCAACGCCGCCCCGATCGACGCACCGAACATCGGGCGGGCGAGCACCGGCTGCGGCGTCGGGATGGACGCGTTGGCGTCACCCATCGCCGCCCAGGCCGGGAAGCCGCCCTTCAGCACCACGTGCGGGCGGACGCCGAAGAACTTCGGCTCCCACAGCACCAGGTCCGCGAGCTTGCCGACCTCGACCGACCCGATTTCGGTCTCCATGCCGTGCGCGATGGCCGGGTTGATCGTGTACTTGGCGACATAGCGACGCGCGCGCAGGTTGTCGGCCGCGCCGTCGCCGGGCAGCGCGCCGCGGCGGCGCTTCATCACGTGCGCGGTCTGCCAGGTCCGGATGATGACCTCGCCGATCCGGCCCATCGCCTGCGAGTCCGAGCTCATCATCGAAATCGCGCCCAGGTCGTGCAGGACGTCTTCGGCGGCGATCGTCGTCGGCCGGATGCGGCTCTCGGCGAAGGCGAGGTCCTCGGGCACCGACGGGTTGAGGTGGTGGCAGACCACCAGCATGTCGAGGTGCTCGTCGAGGGTGTTGGCCGTGTGCGGCCGGGTCGGGTTGGTCGACGACGGCAGCACGTTCGGCAGCGAGACGACCTGGATGATGTCCGGCGCGTGCCCGCCACCGGCGCCTTCGGTGTGGTACGCGTTGATCGACCGCCCGCCAATGGCGTCCACAGTGGACTCCAGGAACCCGGCTTCGTTCAGCGTGTCGGTGTGGATCGCCACCTGGACACCGGCTTCGTCCGCGACGGTCAGGCAGGCGTCTATCGCCGCCGGCGTCGTACCCCAGTCCTCGTGGAGCTTGAACCCGCCCGCGCCCGCCGCCAGCTGCTCGCGCAACGCCTCGTGCCGGACGGTGTTCCCCTTGCCCAGCAACAGGACGTTGATCGGGTAACCGTCCATGGCGGACAGCATCCGGCCGAGGTTCCACGCGCCGGGCGTGACGGTCGTGGCCTTCGTGCCCTCGTTGGGCCCGGTGCCGCCACCGACCAAAGTGGTCAGCCCGGCGGCCAGGGCCGTGTCGACGAGCTGCGGGCAGATGAAGTGGACGTGGCAGTCGATGCCACCCGCGGTGAGGATCTTGCCGTTGCCGGACAGCACCTCGGTCGACGGCCCGATGACCAGGGCCGGGTCGACGCCGTCCATCGTGTCCGGGTTGCCCGCCTTGCCGATGCCGACGATCCGGCCGTCGCGCACGCCGACGTCGGCCTTGACGACGCCCCAGTGGTCGAGGATCACCGCGCCGGTGATGATCAGGTCCGGCGCGCCTTCGGCCCGGGTCGCCGTGCCCTGGCCCATGGACTCGCGGATGACCTTGCCGCCGCCGAAGAGCACCTCGTCGCCGGAGCCGCCAGGCCCCATCGAACGGTCCTCGGTGACCTCGATCAGCAGGTCGGTGTCGGCGAGCCGGATCCGGTCGCCGGTGGTCGGGCCGAACAGCTCGGCGTAGCGCTCGCGGTCGATCTGCGGCATTTCAGAACTCTCCGGCGAATTCGGACCGGAGCCCCGGCACACGCCGGGCGCCGGCGAGCGGGACGAGGTCGACTTCCCGTTCGACGCCGGGTTCGAAGCGCACCGACGTCCCGGCCGGCACGTCGAGCCGGTGGCCGCGGGCGGCGTCGCGGTCGAACTCGAGCCCGGGGTTGACCGCGGCGAAGTGGTAGTGCGAACCGACCTGCACCGGCCGGTCGCCGAGGTTCCGCACGAGCAGCCGGACGCGCGCGCGGCCGGGGTTCAGCTCGACCGGCTCGTCGCCGGGAATGATCTCGCCAGGACGCATGCGGCTCCCGTTCTCGAGCGGGGTCGTGAGTGGTAAGGAGGGTTCTAACCCGCCTTACCACTCAC
>NZ_JBSGJD010000328.1:0-8846 GCF_053605405.1 Amycolatopsis sp. NPDC003861 | reverse complement strand
GCGGTGATCGCGGCATGAGCGCGACGCTGCTGCGCGAGCCTCCGGCGGCTCCGGCCACGCGCCGGCGGGGACGGCCCGGGCGGCGGGCCCGGCTCCTGGGCCTGCCTCTGCTGCTGGTGCTGGCGTTCCTCATCCTGGTTCCGGCCGGGTTCATCCTGCTGGCGGCATTCAGCGACGACGTACCGCGCCCGGGCAGCATCCGGCTGTCGCTCACCCTCGGCAACTTCGGCGTGCTGGTCGAGGAAGGCGTGCTCGGCGCGGCCTTGAACTCCGTGCTCATCGCCGTCCTGGCCACTGTGCTCGCGCTGTTCATCGGCGGCTCGCTGGCGTTCGTCGCCGCGCGTACCAACGTCCGGGCCAAGGCCTTCGTGTTCCTGATCGGCCTGATGCCGCTGTTCCTGCCCTCCTACGTCGGGGCGCTGGCCTGGTCGATCCTCGGCAGCCCGGGCGCGGGCCTGATCAACGTCGGGTTCCGCGACCTCGGGCTGACCGGTCCGGTCGACATGTACTCGATCGGCGGGGTCGTCACGGTGATGGCGATGTACTACGCGCCGTATGCCTTCCTGATGATCCACAGCTCGATGGCGTTGATGAACCCGGACCTGGAGGACGCCGCCGGGGTGCACGGCGGTTCGCCGCTGCGGACCATCCGGTCGGTGACGCTGCCGCTGTCGCTGCCCGCAATCCTCGGCTCCGGCCTGCTGATCTTCATCCTGGTCTTCGAGAACTTCCCGGTGGCGCAGGTGCTGGCCACCCCCGGCGGGGTCGACACGCTGCCGACGTTCATCTACAAGCTGATGAACACCACGCCCTCGCGCGGCAACGAGGCGTCCGTGCTGGCGGTGGTCCTGGTGGCCGTCGTCGTCGCGGTCACGCTGGCGCAGCGGCGGTTCCTCGGCAAGCGGTCGTTCACCACGGTTTCCGGCAAGGGCGTGAAGCCGCGGACGCTGGCGCTGGGCCGCTGGCGGACGCCGGTGCTGCTCGCGGCCGTGCTGTACTTCCTGCTGTCGATCGTGCTGCCGCTGGCCGGGCTGTTCCTCACCGCCGTGCGGGTGTCGCCGTACATGCGCTCCTTCGGCAGCCTCGCCGAACCCGGCGCGCTGGACATCAGTTCGTTCGTCAGCGCGATCACCTCGGACGCGTTCACCGGCGCCGCCTTCAACAGCGTCTTCGTCGCGGTGCTGGCCGCCGGGGGCGGCACGGTGCTGGCCTTCGCCGCGGCCTACGCGGTGTACCGGACCAGCTCGTACGCGCGGGCCGCCATCGAGGCGGTGGCCATGGTGCCGCTGGCGATCCCGGCGGTGGTGCTCGGCATCGGGCTGCTCTGGACGTGGCTGGTCATGCCGGTCCCGGTCTACGGCACGCTCTGGGTGATGGTCATCGGCTTCGTCGCCGTGCAGATGCCGCAGGGATTCCGCGGGATCGCTTCGGCCATCCAGGCGACCGACCGGGACCTCGAGGACAGCGCGGTGCTGCTCGGCGCCCGCCGGACGCGGGCCATCACCTTCGTCACCGTGCCGCTGATGCGGGTGTCGATCTTCTCCACCTTCCTGCTGCTGCTCATGCTGAGCATGCGCGAGCTGACGGTGCCGCTGTTCCTCTACACCAGCGACACAGAAATCCTGTCCATCGCCATCTACGACCAGTTCGAGAACGGCGGCGCGCTCCGCGAAGCGGCGGCGACCGCGCTCGTCTACTGCCTGATCATGTTCCTGCTCAGCTACCTGCCCCGGCGCATCGGCGCGCGGAACGGAGCACCCGGTGCCTGACTCCACGAAGAAGCTGGTGGCCGTGGCCGCCGTCGTCACGCTGATCCTGTCCGGCTGCGGCCGCCCACCGTCCAAAACGGACCAGGCCGCCCGGCTGCTGCCGCCCGCTCAGGTCGACACCACCGACGGCCTGCGGATCGACGGCGAACTGGTCGCCGACCGGCAGCTCTACGCCGCGGCCAAGAAGAGCAAGGTCGTCTTCTACTCGGCCGCGGGCAAGGAAGCCGAAGACCTCACCGTCGCCCGGTTCACCGCGGAGACGGGGATCAAGGTCGAGCTGACCCGGCTGCCGAACAACAAGCTCGCCGAGCGCGCGCTGTCCGAGAACGGCGCGGGCAAGCTGACCGCGGACGCGATCCGGCTCACCGATCCCCGGGTGGCGCGGAAGTTCGAGCAAGCCGGTGTCTACGCGCCCTACCGGACGCCGTTCCACGACCTGCTCGAAAAGCAGGGCTCGCTGACCAGCCCCACCTTCTTCACCGGCTACTACTTCGTCAACGCCGTCGGCTACAACTCGGCCCTCGTCACCGACCCGCCGACGAAGTGGACCGACCTGCTCGACCCCCGGTTCAAAGGCGAGCTCGGCATGGTTGCCATCACGACCGGCGGCACGCTCAACGCGCTGACCCGGTTCCAGCTGGAGACCTTCGGGCAGGAGTTCCTCCAGCGCGAGGCGCAGCAAAAACCGCGGATCTTCAACTCGACGTCCACCCACGTCGACGCGCTCGCTCGCGGGGAGATCTCGATCGGGCCGGTGAGCTTTAACAACGCCTTCGCCGCCGAGGTCGCCGGCGCCCCGATCAAGCTGCTGGTGCCGGACGACGGCGTGTCGGCCTCGCAGGGCCCCTTCGGCCTGACGAAGAAGGGCACCGCAAACCCCGCCGCCGAAGTCTTCGCCAACTGGTCGCTGTCGCGGTCGGGACAGCGGTTCGTCGGTGCCCAGGGGTTCGTGCCGGTCCGCACCGACATCGGCCCGGTCAAGACCGGCGACTACCAGCTGCCCCCGGCGAACTCCCCGAAGTTCCACCTGCTCACCGAGGCCGGGTTCGCGCAGTACGCCCGCAGCGACGAAAAGCTGTGGAAGGACACCTTCGGCTTCATCGGCTGAGGCCCACCAGAAAGCGAGTTTCTCTTGACCGCAGTCATGACGGACCGGGCAGCCCTGCTCGACTCGGTCCACGGCTTCGCCCGCAAGCACCTGGCCGACGGCGCGCTCGACCGGGCCCACGACCCCCGCTACTCCTGGGAGCTGGCGGAACTGCTCGGGCAGCAGGGCCTGCTCGGGCTGACCATCCCCGAAGCGGACGGCGGGCAAGGCGCCGGCCTCGGCAACGCCGTCGCCGTCATCCAGGCCATCGCCCAGTACTGCCCGAAGAGCGCGGACATCGTGCAGGCGGGCAACTTCGGCGCCATCCGCACCTTCGCCCAGTTCGGGACGGCGGAACAGAAGGCGAAGTACCTGCCGGACCTGCTGGCCGGGCGGGCGCTGCTGTCGCTGGGCATGAGCGAGCCGGAAGCCGGTTCGGCGGCCACCGAGCTGACCACGACCGCCACCGAGGACGGCGAGCACGTCGTCGTCGACGGCAGCAAGATCTGGTCGACGCACAGCGTCGACGCCACCCTGTTCCTCGTTTACGTCCGGTTCGGGCCGGGCACCGGCAACATCGGCTCCGTGCTGGTCGAACGCGGCACCCCGGGCTTCACCCTCGGCAAGCCGTCGGCGTACATGAGCGGCGAGATGTGGGCGCCGCTGTACTTCGGGAACTGCCGGATCCCGCGCGAGAACGTGCTGCTCGGCCCGGGCGGGTTCAAGAAGCAGATGAGCGGGTTCAACGTCGAGCGCATCGGCAATGCGGCGCGCTCCTTGGCGCTGGGGCGCCTGGCGTTCACCCTCGCCCGCGACCACGTCGGAACGCGCACGCAGTTCGGCCGTCCCCTCAACGAGTTCCAGGGCATCCAGTGGAGCTTCGCCGAGGTCGCCGTCGCCCTCGACGCTGCCGAGGCGCTGCTGGACCGTGCCGTGCGCAATGCGGAGGACGGCCTGCCGTCGGCCTACGAGACGTCGGTGGCGAAGCTGGCCGCCAACGAAGCGGGGTTCAAGGCAGCCGACGCCGCGATGCAGGCGATGGGCGCGCTCGGCTACAGCACCGAAACGCTCGTCGAGTACTGCATGCGCCGGACCCGGGGCTGGATGATCGCCGGCGGGTCGACCGAGATGCTCAAGAACCGCATCGCCGAAGAGATCTTCGGCCGCCGGTTCAGCCAGCGGGCGCCGCGATGACCGTCCACCTCCAGCGCGAGCGCGAGGTCGCGCTCCTGGTCATCGACAATCCGCCCGTCAACACCACCACCGCGGCTTTGCGGGCCGACCTGGTCAAGGCCCTCGCCGAAGCCGCGGCTGACGACTCCGTCCGCGCGGTCGTGCTGATCGGCGCGGACCGGCACTTCGTCTCCGGCTCGGACCTGCGGGAGTTCGAAGACGACCTGCCCCGGCCGGAACTGCCCGAAGTGATCGCCGCGATCGAAGCCTGCCCGAAACCCGTCGTCGCGGCCCTCTCCGGGACGACGCTGGGCGGCGGGTTCGAGCTGGCCCTCGGCTGTGACGCCCGGATCGCCGTGGCCGGGACCCGGATCGGCCTGCCGGAAGTGACGCTCGGGATGATCCCGGGCGCCGGAGGAACCCAGCGGACCCTGCGCCTGGCCCGGCCCTCGCGAGTGCTCGACCTGGTCACCTCGGGCAAGGCCGTCGAGGCCGAGCAGGCGCGCGAGGACGGGCTCATCGACGAGGTCGTTCCCGGGGCCCTGCGCGACGAGGCGATCGCCTACGCGCGGCGCGTCGAGAGGAAGCGGAACCTGCTGGAAGAGCCGGTTTGCTCCGAGGAACCGGGTGCGCTGGAGGACGTTGCCCGGCGGGTGGTCGCCCGGTACGGCGCCCGGCCCGCCGTGCTCGCGGCGATCGGTGCGGTGTTCGCAGGATTGGCCCTGCCCGCCGCCACGGCGTTGCGCCACGAACGCGCGGAGTTCCACCGGCTGCGCACCGGCCGGGAAGCCGCGGCGCGGCGGCACCTGTTCTTCGCCCGTGCCGCCACCCGCAAGGCGACGCGTCCGGCCGGGGCCTCGCCGGCCGCGGTCGGCGTCGTCGGGGCGGGGACGATGGGCGCCGGGATCGCCCGCGCGTTCCTCGAAGCGGGGGTCGCGGTCACTCTGGTCGACCGGAACCGGTCCACCCTGGACGCGGCGAAGGCCGGGCTGGAGCGGGCCTGCGCCCATCAGGTCGGGCAGGGACTTCTCACCACCGGCGACGCCACCGGGGACCTGGCCGCGGCCGGGCTCGTGATCGAGGCGGTGTTCGAAGACCACACCGTCAAGGCGGACGTGCTCGCCGAACTGGAGAAGGTCACCGCGGACGGAACCCCGCTGGCCACCAACACGTCCTATTTGGACATCGACGTCCTCGCCGCGGAACTGAGCGACCCCGCGCGGCTGGTGGGCCTGCACTTCTTCAGCCCGGCGCATCGCAGCGAGGTCGTGGAGGTCGTTCGCGGGAAGCAGACCTCGGACGCGTCGATGGACGCCGCCTTCGCGGCCGCGCACGCCCTCCGGAAGGTCCCGGTCGTCGCGGGTGTCTGCGAAGGCTTCATCGGCAACCGGATCTTCCACGCCTACCGCCGTCAGTGCGAGCTGCTCGTGGAAGACGGTGCCCACCCCGCCGATGTCGACGCCGCGTTGACCGGGTTCGGCTTCGCGATGGGGCCGTTCGCCGTCGCCGACCTCGCCGGCCTGGACATCGCCTGGCGCAACCGCCGCCGTCACGACGCCGATCGCGATCCCCGGGAGCGCTATCCCGACGTCGCGGACCGGCTCGTGGAGCGAGGACGGCTCGGGCAGAAGACGTCGGCCGGGTGGTACCGGTACGAGCCGGGTTCCCGCACGCCGCTGCCCGATCCGGTCGTCGACGAGCTGATCGCACTGTCCCGCAGGGAAAAAGGCGTCACGCCCCGGCCCGTCGATGCCGAAGAGATCCTCGAACGCGCGCTCCTGGCGATGGCCAACGAGGCCGCGCTGGTGCTCGCGGACGGCATCGCCGCCGCACCGGGCGACATCGACCTGCTACTGACTCTCGGCTACGGGTTCCCCGGCCACGAGGGCGGCATCGCCTTCTGGGCGGCGGGCCAGGAGCCGGCGTGGCTGGAGCGGGCGCAGCAGCGGCTGGCTGAGGCCGCCGGCTGGGGTTTCCGCGCCGGCGACCTCGCCCTGCTTGCCTGAATTCAGGAGAAGACGCCTTGCTGAGCGACCGAGGCGACGACGACGCCGTCGGAGTCGTGGATCAGTCCGCGGGCCAGCCCGGTCCCGGCCGTGCTGGCCGGGCTGTCCTGCGAGTACAACAGCCACTCGCCGGCCCGGACGTCGGCGTGGAACCACAGCGCGTGGTCGAGGCTGGCGACCCGGCGCCCGGACGCGCCGAGTTCGCCCCGGGCCAGGTCGATCACGGGCAGCAGGGACCGGTCCGAGGCGAACGCCAGCACCGCGCGGTGCTCGTTCCGGCCGGCGGTTTCGGCGGGACCCGAACGGAACCAGAAGCACCGGTGGTGCGGGTCGTCGACGTACCGGATGTCCAGTGGCCGCGACGCGGTGAGCCAGTCGCGCCGCGGGGGCCGGTTGATCCCGTCGGCGGGGAGTCCCCGTGCACGGCGTTCGTGCAGCGCGGGCAGGCGTTCCGGCGGCGGGACCACCGGCATGGCCCCGGACACCGCGGCGACGGGTGGCCGGCTTTCGGCGAACGTCAGGCCGATCAGGGCCAGCTGCGCGCCGTTCTGGGTGACCGACACCGACCGCACCGAGAAGGAACCGCCGTCGCGCACCCGCGTCACGGCGTACCGGAGCTCGCCACCGGCCACGCCCGGACGCAGGAAGTACGCGTGCAGCGAGTTGACGATCCGGCCGGGGGACACCGTGTGCGCGCCGCTCAGCACGGCCTGGCCGAGCAGGTGGCCGCCGAAGACCCGTTGCGCGAATCCTCGCGGCGGGAAACCCGAGAACCCGTCGCCGTCGAGAGGGTGCACGGCCAGCCGATCGAGCAGGGAAGTGTCGTTGACCTGTCCGGCTGTCGAGGACTCGTCGCCCATCGTGAGATCGGCCGCAGAAGATGTCATGACATAGAATATACTCTATAGAGTTAGTGGAACGGGTGCCGTCCGGTGCCCTTCGACGTCAAGGAGCCGCACGATGAGCGACACCGCGAAGACCGGCCTGCTGCACCCGCTGCTCTACCCGGACAGCGTGGCCATCGTCGGTGCTTCCGACGATCCGGCGAAGACCACCGGACGGCCGCAGCAGTTCCTCGCCCGCTCGGGGTACCGGGGCCGGGCCTACTTCGTCAACCCGAGGCGGGAGACCGTCCAGGGCGAGCAGGCGTGGCCGAGCCTGGCCGCCCTGCCCGAGGTGCCCGACCACGTCTACGTCATGACCGGCGCGGAAGCGGCGATCGACGCCGTCCGCCAGTGCGCCCGGCTGGGTGTGCGGGTCGCGACGGTCCTGTCGTCGGGATTCGCCGAGGAAGGTCCGGAAGGGCGTGCGCGCGAGGACCGGCTGCGGGCGGCCGCGGCCGAGGGGAACGTGCGGGTCGTCGGGCCCAGCAGCCTCGGCGTGGTGAACCCGGGCGCCGGGGTGATGCTGACCGGGAACGCCGCCTTCGGGGAGCCGGACCCGCCGTGCGGCGGGGTGTTCGTCGCCTCGCAGTCCGGCAGCGTCATCGGGGCCCTGGTCAGCCGGGCTCGCGGCCGCGGCGTCGGGTTCGCCGGCCTGGTCTCGACCGGCGGGGAGGCGGACCTGTCCCTCGGCGAGATCTGCTTGTCCACAGTGGAGGATCCGGCGGTCACGTCCTACGCGCTGTTCCTCGAGTCGCTGCGGCACTCCGAGGACCTCGCCGCGTTCGCGCGGGCCGCGCACGAGGCCGGGAAGCCCGTCGCCGTCTACAAGCTGGGCCGCTCCGACGAGGCTGCCGCGCTGACCGTGTCGCACACCGGCGCGCTGGCCGGTGAAGACGCCGAGTCCGAAGCCTTCTTCCGCGCCTGCGGGTTCGCGCGGGTGTCCCACTTCGAAGGGCTCGTCGAAGCGCCCGCGCTGCTGGAGCGGATCGCCACCGGAAAGGCCCGCGAACCGCGGATCGGCGTGGTCACCACGACCGGCGGGGGAGCGGCGATCATGGTCGACCAGCTCGCCCTGCGGGGTCTCACCATCGCCGGGCCCAGTGCCGACCTGGTCACGGCCATGAACACCGCCGGCGCGCCGGTCCCGCACAGCCTCATCGCCGACCTCGGTCTCGCCGGGGCGCGCCACGACGTGGTCACCGCCGCCCTGCGGCTCATGCAGGACAGCGGCGAATTCGACCTCATCGTGTTCGTGATCGGGTCTTCGGCGCGGCTCAACCCGGAGCTGGCCGTGCAGGCCATCGCCGAGCAGGGGGACCATGCGGTGCCGGTGGTCGCGTTCGCCCTGCCCGAAGCGCCCGACGCCGCCGCATTGCTCACCGCGTCCGGCGTGCCCGCGTTCCGCACGCCCGAGTCGTGCGCGGACGTCGTCGCCTCCGCGTTCGGCCGTCGTGAGTGCAGCATCGGCACCGCTTTCGCGCCCGTGTCCGCCGGGACGTCCGAGGTGCTCGACGAACGGGCGTCGGCGGCGCTGTTGCCGATCGCCCGCCCGCCCACGGTCGTCCTCGACGTCGCCGCCCTCGACGAGCCGATCGACGTCCCGTTCGCGTTTCCGGTCGTGGTCAAGGCACTCTCGGCGGAACTGCCGCACAAGACCGACGCCGGAGGCGTGGTACTGGGCGTCGAAGACGGTGCCGGAATCCGCGCGGCGGCCAAGCAGATCGTCGCCGCGGTGGCCGAGCACGGGGTTTCCCTCGACCGGGTGCTGGTGCAGCAGATGGCCACAGGCGGGGTCGCGGAGGCGCTGGTGGGCTACCGGGTGAGCGAGGACGTCGGGCCGCTGGTGGTGCTGTCCACCGGCGGGATCATGGCCGAGCTGTTCGCCGACAGCGCGGTCCGGATCGCGCCGGTCACCGCGGAGACGGCA
>NZ_JBSGJD010000327.1:0-8861 GCF_053605405.1 Amycolatopsis sp. NPDC003861 | reverse complement strand
GGTAACGCGGGTTCTAACCCGCCTTACCACTCACGACCACGCGGGTCAGGCGGCGGGCAGGACCGCCGAGATCTCCTCCGCCGCGTCCGGGCCGAACGCCTCGCCGATGCGGGCCAGGGCTTCCGCCCGGTCGAACGTCCACTCCTGGGTGCCGACCGTCTCCAGGACCAGCACCGCGATCAGCGAGCCGAGCTGGGCCGCGCGCTCGACGCCGAGGCCGCCGTCGAGACCGGCCAGGAAGCCCGCGCGGAAGCCGTCGCCGACGCCGGTCGGGTCGGCCTTCGCGCGCTCCGGGACCGCGCCGATCTGGAAGGCGACGCCGTCCTTGCCGACGATCTCGACACCCTTCTCCCCCAGCGTCGTGATCCGGACGCCGACCTGGTCGAGGACGTCGGCCTCGGTCCAGCCGGTCTTCTGGAGCAGCAGCTCCCACTCGTAGTCGTTGCTGAACAGGTACTTCGCGCCGGCGACGAACGCGCGCGCCTGCTCGCCGGTCATCCGGGCCAGCTGCTGCGACGGGTCGACCGCGAAGGCGTACCCGCGCTGCCGGCACTCCTCGGCGTGGCGGATCATGCCCTCCGGGTCGTCCGGGCTGATCAGCACCAGGCTCAGCTCGCCGACGCGCTCGGCGACCGGCAGCAGCTCGATGTTGCGGGACTCGGCCATCGCGCCGGCGTAGAACGTCGCGATCTGGCAGAGGTCCTCGTCCGTGGTGCAGACGAACCGCGCGGTGTGCGCAACCTCCGACACGTGCACGCCCGAGGTGTCCACGCCGTGCCGCTCCAGCCAGGAGCGGTAGTCGGCGAAGTCGGCGCCGACCGCGCCCACCAGGACCGGCTTGACGCCGAGCACCCCCAGGCCGAAGGCGATGTTCGCGCCGATGCCGCCGCGCCGGACCACCAGGTCGTCGGCGAGGAAGCTCAGCGAGACGCGGTGCAGCTGCTCGGCAACCAGCTGCTCGGCGAACCTGCCCGGGAAATGCATGAGGTGGTCGGTCGCGATACTGCCGGACACCGCGATCCTGGCCCTGTCTGCCACCGGCTGCTCCTTCGTGTTCGACCTCACGGCAAAAGGCGCGAAGTTACCCCCGGGTCATGACCCATCCGGGTAGTTCGCGCGCGCCCAGCCGACACTACCGGCTGGTACTGCTTCTCCAGTCGAGAGCGGATCAATAGCGTTACGAATCGTGAACGCCGTCACCGAACCCGAGACCCTGTCCGAGCTGATCGCCGACTGTGCGCTCATCCCGGCGACCCTGCAGGCCGAGAGCCGTCCGCCCGCCCCCGCCACGGCGAGTCCGTGGGAGGTCGACGAGGTGTGCCACGCCCAGGTCGCGGAGCTCGACGCCTACGTGTAGTCCGCAGAGACGGAGAAGGCCCCGCCTCCCTGCCGGGAGACGGGGCCTTCGCACGTGCTGTGCCTTCGGGCAAAACGGCTCAGTGGAACGAGTCGCCGCAGGCGCAGGAGCCGGTGGCGTTCGGGTTGTCGATCGTGAAGCCCTGCTTCTCGATCGAATCCACGAAGTCGATGACGGCTTCCGACACGTACGGCGCGCTCATCCGGTCCACGGCGACCTTGAGGCCGTCGAAGTCGCGGAACAGGTCGCCGTCGAGCGTGCGCTCGTCGAAGAACAGCTGGTAACGCAGGCCGGCGCAGCCACCGGGCTGGACGGCGATGCGCAGGTGCATGTCGTCGCGGCCCTCCTGCTCGAGCAGGGCCTTCGCCTTGGAAGCCGCGGCGTCGGTCAACGTGACGCCGTGGGTCTCCTCGGCGGTCTCGGCCTGCGTCGCGCCGGCGTGCTCAGCGGTCGTCATGGCACTCCCTCATCAAAGTCGAACTCGCTGCGGATACTCCTAGTGCTGACGTGTTCAACACCGGGGGCGTCCGATCTGTTCCCCCACCATGGTCGCACATGGATCGACCTGGTGAACGGCGGCGTGACGCCTGCAATACCCTGGTGAGGTGAGGTTCCTGCGCCGAAGCACCACAGACACCGCCGCCGAAGAGCCGGAGGCGGGCGAAGCCGTCGACGTCGCCGGCAAGGCGTACACGCCCGGTAAGGGCAAGGCTACGCCGAAGCGCCGCGACGCCGAGGCGAAAAAGCGCGGCCCGGTGGCGCCGCCGCCCACCACCATGCGTGAGGCGATGAAGCGCAACAAGGAGCTGCGCAAGGCGAACCCGCAGACCAAGGAGGACCGCCGCGCGGCCGCCAAGGCCCGCCGCGACGCGATGATGCGCGGCGACGACAGCGCCCTGCTCCCGCGCGACCGGGGGCCGGTCAAGCGGTACGTCCGCGACCTGGTCGACAGCCGGCGCAACCTGCTCGGCCTGTTCATGCCGCTGGCGATCGTGGTGTTCCTGGCGCTGCTGGTGCCGTTGCCCCAGGTCCAGTCGTACATCACGCTGCTGTGCACGGCGATGCTGCTGGTGATGGCGATCGAGGGTTTCGTGAACGGCCGGAAGATCGCGAAGCTGGTGCGGGAGAAGTTCCCGAAGGAAGCGGTGAACGGCCGGTCGATCGGCTGGTACGCGTTCGTCCGGGCATCCCAGATCCGGCGGCTGCGGATGCCGAAGCCGCGGCTGAAGCCGGGAGACGCGATCCCGAACTGAGCCGGTTTTCGAGAAGCCGGGTCGAGCACTGCTCGACCCGGCTTCTTGCTGTCCACGGTCACTCTTGCGACGGCGTGCGCAGGACTGTCTGGCGGGTATCCTGGCCGGGAGCAGAGCGGGGCAGCCCCTGTGCCTTACCGCGCGCCGTGCGCGGTAAGGCACAGGGGTTTGTCCCGCTGGTTTGCCCCGCTCACCTCGGTCCAGGGCTCTCGGCCCGCGGACCGTTGTCCGAAGGTGTTCCGCCTGACTGTCACACCTAGGTGCCGGTCGTCCCGGGGCCGGAACACCCACAGCACCACCGTCGGCGCGAGCTGGCTCCCGCGGTACACGTAAACACCGACCCTGACCGGCCGGTGAGGACGCCCCGGCCTCGTCGGCGGCGAGGGGCGCGCGTGTCGTCGTTCGAAGTCGTCTTGTCCCGCGTCGCAGGGATGTCCGCGGCGAGCCTCTGGGCGATCGCCGCCATCCTCGTCATCGTCTTTCTCGGCGCCTGGCTGCTCTACCGGCTCCACCTCGCGAAGCGCAGGGAAGGCGAACGCTTTCGCCTCAAGATGCCGTTCTTCGAGATCGAGACTGGCCCGCCTTCGGACAAACCGCCAATACCCGAGCACGACCAGCCGAGCTGAGCTGGTTCCGAGAAGCCGGGTCGAGCACTGCTCGGCCCGGCTTCTTGCCGTCCACGACCCGGCGGCGGCCGGCTGCTCACGGCCTTCGCCCCCCGAGGGCGCCGACCCGGTCGACCGGCCGCGTCACCGGCCGGAACGCGCACGTTCCAGCCCGCCGGCCGAGGTGGCGGCGCGTGCACCGGCCCGACCGTCGTCTTCGCCTCCCCGAGCCGCCGACCCGGCTTCTTGCTGTCCACGTGGCCGGAGTCACTCCAGGTCGTTAGCAAAGCAAACGATTACCGCCTAAGCTCGCGGCCATGGAGTTTCGTCGTCTCGGCCGCAGTGGCCTCAACGTCAGTGAGATCTCGTACGGGAACTGGCTCACCCACGGTTCCCAGGTCGAGGAAGACCAGGCCCGGGCCTGCATCCAGGCCGCCCTCGACGTCGGCATCACCACCTTCGACACCGCCGATGCCTACGCCAACACCGCCGCCGAGGCCGTGCTCGGGCGGGGCCTCAAGGGCCAGCGGCGGGAAAGCCTCGAGATCTTCACCAAGGTCTTCTGGCCCACCGGCCCCAAGGGGCCCAACGACCGGGGCCTGTCCCGCAAGCACATCACGGAGTCGGCGCACGCCTCGCTCCGCCGGCTCGGCACCGACTACGTCGACCTCTACCAGGCGCACCGCTTCGACCGGCACACCCCGCTCGAAGAGACCATGCTCGCCTTCGCCGACCTCGTGCGCCAGGGCAAGGTGCTCTACGTCGGCGTCTCGGAATGGACCGCCGAGGAGATCTCCCGCGGGGCCGCCCTCGCTCGCGAGCTGCACGTCCCGCTCGTGTCGAACCAGCCGCAGTACAACATGCTCTGGCGCGTCATCGAGGAGCAGGTCATCCCGGCCTCCGAGCGCGAAGGCCTGAGCCAGATCGTCTGGTCGCCGATCGCCCAGGGCGTGCTCACCGGCAAGTACAAGCCCGGCCAGGCCTACCCCGAAGGCTCGCGCGCCACCGACGAAAAGGGCGGCGCCGACATGGTCGCCCGCTTCCTCGACGAGGACGTCCTCAAGCGCGTCGCCCAGCTCGAACCGCTCGCCGAACAGGCCGGCCTCAGCCTGGCCCAGCTGGCCGTCGCCTGGGTGCTGCAGAACCCGAACGTCGCCTCCGCGATCATCGGGGCTTCGCGGCCGGAGCAGGTGCACGAGAACGTCAAGGCGGCCGGCCAGAAGCTCGACGCCGACCTGCTGCAGGCCATCGACGACGTCCTCGGCGACGTCGTCGAGCGCGACCCCAGCCTGACCAAGAGCCCCTAGTCCTGGTTGATCCGGCCCTGGAACGGCACCCCGAGGTCGAACGCGTCCTCGGGGGCCATCCGGGGCTCCAGGCCGAACCCGCGCAGCAGCCGGCTCGCCCCGGCCAGCCGGTCTCCGCCGCGGCCGGGCACGCGTGAAGGCGCGAGACCGTGCGAGACGAGCAGGCTTTCGACGTCGTCGATCAGGCGGTACGGGTCGTACTCACCCACGGACCCAGGTCTTCCCCGTGATCCGCTCGTAGACCTCGGTGTAGCGCTGCCGCGTCTGCTCGACGATGTCCGCCGGGATCTCCGGCCCGGGCGGGGTCTGGTCCCAGCCCGTCGACCGCGACCAGTCGCGGACGAACTGCTTGTCGAACGCGTGCTGCGGACGGCCCGGCTCCCACTCGTCGGCCGGCCAGAACCGCGACGAGTCCGACGTCAGGACCTCGTCGCCCAGGGTCAGCGTGCCGTCGGCGTCGAAGCCGAACTCCAGCTTCGTGTCGGCGATGATGACGCCCTGCTCCGCCGCGTGCTCGGCGCCCTTCGTGTAGATCTCCAGCGTCAGCTCGCGCAGCCGCTTCGCGGTGTCCTCGCCGATCTCGTTCAGGACCTCGTCGAAGGTCATGAATTCGTCGTGGCCGGTGTCGGAGATCTTCGTCGTCGGCGTGAAGATCGGCTCCGGCAGCTTGTCACCCTCGACCAGGCCCGGCGGCAGCGCGACGCCGGAGATCTTGCCGTCGCGCTGGTATTCGCGCAGGCCCAGGCCGGCCAGGTAGCCGCGGGCGATGCACTCGACCTGGACCATCTTCAGCGGCTTGCAGCGCATCGCGCGCCCGGCGAACTCCTCCGGCACGTCGGTGGTCGAGACGACGTGGTTCGGGACCACGCCGGCCATCCGGTCGAACCACCAGGCCGAAAGCTGGTTGAGCAGCTTGCCCTTGTCCGGGATCGGCGTCGGCAGCGAGACGTCGTAGACCGAGACGCGGTCGGACGCGACGAGCAGGATGTCCCCGCCGTCGAGTTCGTACAGGTCACGGACCTTGCCCGCGTGGATGTGCTTCATTCGCCGTCCTCAGTCGTGTACTCGTAGAAAACCCAGTGGTCGGGCAAGGCGGCGGATTCACCGTACTCGACGACCGTCCCGTCGGCCGCCAGGAAGGTGCTCCGGCCGAGCAGCACCGGCGACCCGGCGGGCAGCCCCAGCTCGGCCGCCTCCTCCTCGCCCGCGCGGCCCGCCGCGTGCCGTTCCTGTGTCGTCGCGATCTTCGTGCCCAGCCGGGCGGCCGCGTGGGCCGCGGTGCCTTCGACGATCCGCTCCGCCACCAGCAGCGCCGGCGCCTTGGCCGACAGCGCGCCGTCGAACCACGAGGTCGACGTCGACAGCGGCCGCGAGTCCGGGCCGTAGGTGGTCCGGCGACGGCGGATCACCGGGGCGCCCTCCTCCAGGCCGAGGGCGGCCGCGGCGCGCTCGGACGCCGGTTCGAGGCCGGCCGAGCGGATCACCGCGTAGTGGCCCGGCGGGTAGATCCGGCCGGTGCGCGCCGAAGCGGCACTGCGGTCGCGGGCCGTGCGGTGCAGGCCGCCGCGGTCGACGACCGTGCCGACGCCGCGCACGGGCCGGACCAGGCCCTGCGAGCGCAGCGTGGCCAGCACCTTGGTGGCCGTCGCCATGGCGACGGCCCAGGTGCGCGCGATCTCGCGGGCGGACGGCACCGCGTCGCCCTCCTGCAGCCGGCCGGACAGGATGTCGTCACGGATCCGGCCCGCGATCTGCAGGTACGGCGGCTCAGGGCGATCGAGGGTGGGCAAGGCGGCTCCTCACGAGGACAACACGCACAAGTGTTCTAGCACGCCGGGGGGTGTCCCACAAAGGCCTGTTCAGAACCACCCAGGTGTACTAGTACACGCACTGGACTGTGCTCTAGTACGCAAGTTACCCTCGAAAGTGTGTCCCCGCCCACACCACACTCCGGATCCAGCGGCCAGGGCCTCGAGGAACTCCTCGAGGAGCTCCGGCGCCGCAACTGGGTGCTGCACCTGTTCGGCGGCCGCGAGGCACCGGAGATCTACGCGGCCGTGCACCGCTGGCCGACCTGCGCGGACGTCATCATCCTCCGCGACGAGCACCGGGCCAGCGCCTACCGGGTACCGACCTTCCCGGGCACCGACGTGTTCAGCCCGGGGGTCGTCACCTGGCAGTACCACGCCACCCCGGTGTGGACGCTGCGAGCGGTGCTCACCCTGGCGGAGCCCGGCACCCCGGGCGCTCCGCTGCAGGCACTCCGGCCACAGCCGGACTGCCGGATCCCGCCGGAACTGCGCCACGACGTCACGATCCGGCCGACGGGGACGCCCCGGGAGGGAGACGACGGCGGCGGCCCGCCCGCGTGTGCCTAGCGGGCGAGCAGCCGCTCCGCGACGACGAGGTCGTGGGGATAGGTGATCTTGAGGTTCTCGGGAGCACCCGGGACCCAGCGGATCGGCAGGGAGGAGAACCGCTCCATGCACGACGAAGTGTCCGTACCCGAAAAGCCTTCGCGCTCGGCCTTCTCGTAGGCCTCGAGCAGCGGTCCGGCCCGGAAGCCCTGAGGCGTCTGGACGCGGATCGCGCCGGGCACCTGGGCAACCAGGTGCCCGGCATCCACCTCGACGACGTCGTCCGCGGCCAGGCCCGGCACAGCCCCCCCGTCCTCGCGTGTCCGGGCCAGCACCGCACCGACCAGCTCGGGGTGGACCAGCGGCCGGGCCGCGTCGTGCAGCAGCACGGCGTCGACCCGGCCGCCCGCTATGCGTGGGGCGAGGTGCCGCAGCGCGTTGAGCTCGGACGCCTGGCGGGTGTCGCCGCCGTACACGATCTCGACGCCGTCACCGGCCACTTCTTCGGCGAGTTCCCGGTCCTGCGGCCGGATGACGAGCACGAGCACGCCGATGCCGGGCACCTTCCGGAAGGCGTCGAGCGACCAGGCGACCACCCGCCGCCCGGCCAGGGGCAGGTAGACCTTGTTCAGCTTCGCGCCGACGCGGGTCCCCGCGCCACTGGCCAGCACCACCGCGGCCGCCGTCGTCTCCACGAGCCGCGAGACTACCGGCCGTCCCTTCCCGGTAGGTTGGCCACAGCGTTGCCTCGGAACAGGAAGGGCCTGGTGTGGAGCCGGACAGCATCGAGTTCCCCGAGATCACCCCGCCCGACGACCACGCCCGGTCCGCGGCGATCGCGCTGCACGACAAGCTCGTCAAGCCCGCCGGTTCGCTCGGGCGGCTCGAAGAGCTGGGCGTCTGGATCGCCGCCTGCCAGGGACAGTCGCCGCCGCGGCCGTTCACCCGGCCGCGCGTCGTGGTCTTCGCCGGGGATCACGGCATCGCCGCCAAGGGTGTCTCCGCCTATCCCGCCGAGGTCACCGCGCAGCTGCTGGGCACCATGCTCACCGGCGGCGCCGCGATCAACGTCCTGGCCGCCGCCGCGGGCGCGAGCGTGCGCGTGGTCGACCTGGCCGTCGACACCGAAGCCCCGGCGACCCGCGCGATCGGCGAGTTCAAGGTCCGCCGCGGCTCCGGTTCCATCGACGTCGAAGACGCGCTGACCGCCGACGAGGCGAAGAAGGCGATCCGCGCCGGGATCGCGATCGCCGACGCCGAGGTCGACGGCGGGGCCGACCTGCTCATCCCCGGCGACCTCGGGATCGGCAACAGCACGCCGGCGTCGGTGCTGGTGGCGGCGCTGACCGGCAGCGAGCCGGTGGCCGTCGTCGGGCGCGGCTCCGGCATCGACGACGACGCGTGGATGCGCAAGGCCTCCGCCGTGCGCGACGCCCTGCGCCGGGCCCGCGCGGTGCTGGCCGACCCGGTGGACCTGCTGCGCACCACCGCCGGCGCGGACATCGCCGCGATGGCCGGGTTCCTCGCCCAGGCCGCGGTCCGCCGGACACCGGTGGTGCTGGACGGCCTGGTCGCCTGCGCCGCGGCGCTCGTCGCCGAGGACCTCGCCCCGGGCGCCCGGCGCTGGTGGGTGGCGGGCCAGCGGACGGCCGAGCCGGCGCACGCCCTGGCGCTGGAGCACCTGGACCTCGGCCCGCTGCTGGAACTGGACGTCCGGCTCGGCGAAGGCACCGGCGCGGTGACCGCCCTGCCGCTGCTGATGATGGCCGCCCGCGTCCTCGCCGAGACGGCGACGCACGAGCAGGCGGGCGTCGCCGGCCCGCTGATCGCCGCCCCCGCGTCCTGAACGGCGAAGCGGCCCCCGGCAATATGGCGGGGGGCGCTTGCGGGGAAACGCGGGGGCCTGGGGGGACAAACAGTGGTGGGGGGGGGGGCGGGTGGCCGACGGGTTACCCGGGAGGGGCTCACACCGCGGGAGGGTG
>NZ_JBSGJD010000326.1:0-8933 GCF_053605405.1 Amycolatopsis sp. NPDC003861 | reverse complement strand
CTGTGCCGCCCGGGGCTTCGCCCCGAGTCGGGGGCTCCGCCACCCGAACCCCCGAAGGACAGGCGGTGCCCAAGCAGTAGGGTCGGGCCGACCGGTTAACCATTCAGGGAGGCTCGCAGTGCTGCGCAGGGGACGCGAGAACAAGGCGTCGCGATACGAGCTGCGGGCCCCGGATCCGCACCCGTCGGGCGCGAAACCGCCGGAAATCCCGCGCGAGCTGGTGCCCAAGCACGTCGCGCTGGTCATGGACGGCAACGGCCGCTGGGCCAATCAGCGCGGCCTGCCGCGGATCGAGGGCCATAAGCGCGGCGAAGCGGTGATGATCGACGTCGCCGCGGGCGCGGTCGAGATCGGCGTCAAGTGGCTCTCGGTGTACGCGTTCTCGACGGAGAACTGGAAGCGCAGCCCCGAAGAGGTGCGGTTCCTGATGGGCTTCAACCGCGACACCATCCGCCGCCAGGTCGACTATCTCGGCTCGATCGGCGTGCGCATCCGCTGGGCGGGGCGGCGGCCGAAGCTGTGGGCGTCGGTGATCAAGGAGCTGCAGGCGGCCGAGGAGAAGACCAAGCACAACACGGCGCTGAACATGACCATGTGCGTCAACTACGGCGGCCGCGCCGAGCTGGGCGACGCCATGCAGCGGATCGCGCAGGACGTCGCCGCCGGCAAGCTGAACCCGGACAAGGTCACCGAGAAGACCATCGGGAAGTACCTGTACCAGCCGGACATGCCGGACGTGGACCTGTTCCTGCGGCCCTCGGGCGAGCAGCGGACGTCGAACTTCCTGCTGTGGCAGTCGGCCTACGCCGAGATGGTCTACCAGGACACGCTGTTCCCGGACTTCGACCGGACCCACCTGTGGCGGGCCTGCCTGGAATTCGCGAAGCGGGATCGCCGCTTCGGCGGCGCCGTCGACCAGGCGGCTTCTTCGTGAGCGCCACCGAAGCCGTCGAGACCGCGGAGCTGCTGACGCGGGCCCGGGAGGCGCTGGAGCGGTATCTCGAGGTGCACGTCGACGACGACGGCGCGCTGACGTTCTCCCACGGCGGCGTGCCGTGCGTGATCCAGGCGACCCGGCTCGGCGAAGGCCTCACCGTGCTCACGCTGACCTGCGTGGTCGGCTGGGACCTGGTGGACGAGCCCGCGCTCTCGATCGCCGTCGCCGAGCGGGCGGGCCAGGGCCTGTTTGGGACGCTCGGGGTCGGGCATTCGGACAACGGGGTCGACGTGACGCTGCGGTACGCGTTCCCGGCGGCCGGTTTGGACCCGGCGGCGCTCGGGACGTTGCTGATGCTGGTCGTGTCGACGGCTTCGCAGCTGAGGACCGATCTGCCCGGAATCGTGCCCGGCGACTGACCCGTCCGGGGTGGACTTTCCGCCGCGAACGGAGGATCGGGTACCGAAACGGACCGTGATCCTCCGTTCGCGGCCCGTGCGGGTCCCGTCTTGTCGGACGGCCCTGGCATCATCGCGGTCGTGAACATCGTTTCCGATACCGCGGCCGAGCCCGGCCGGCGCACGCGCCGGTTCCGGATCAGCTCGGTCGAAGTGCTGTGCGCGATCCTGCTGATCGCGATCCTGGCCCAGGGTTGGCTGCAGGACGTGTTCGACGTGCCCGCGCTGCGCACCGGCTCGACCGTGTTCGTCGCGGTCTGCGTGCAGGCGCTGCCGTTCCTGGTGCTGGGCGTGCTGATCAGCGGGGCCATCGCGGCGTTCGTCCCCGCGCGCGTGCTGGAGAAGGTGCTGCCCCGCCGAGCGGGCGCGGCGGTCGGCGTCGCCGGGCTGGCGGGCGTCGCGCTGCCGGGGTGCGAATGCGCGTCGGTGCCGGTGGCGCGGCGGCTGATGGGGCAGGGCGTGGCCCCGGCGGCGGCGCTGACGTTCCTGCTGGCGGCCCCGGCGGTGAACCCGGTGGTGCTGGTGGCGACGGCGGTCGCGTTCCCCGGCAAGCCGGAGATGGTCCTGGCGCGCTTCGCCGGTTCGCTGGCGACGGCGATGGTCATGGGCTGGTTGTGGGCCCGCTGGGGCAAACTCGAGTGGATCACGGCGCGCGCGTTGCGGCGCTTCCCGGACGTGGCGGGCGGTCACCGGTGGCGCGTGTTCGCCGAGACAGCGCGCACGGACCTGGTCGAGGCGGGCGGTTTCCTGGTGCTGGGGGCAATGATCTCGTCGGCGCTGAACGTCCTGGTGCCGGCCCGCTGGTTCGGCGTCCTGGGCGATCAGCTGGTGCTGGGCGTGGTGGTGCTGGCGGTCCTGGCGGTGGTGCTGGCGCTGTGCAGCGAGGCGGACGCCTTCGTGGCGGCGTCCCTGACGGCGTTGCCCCTGCTGCCGAAGCTGGTGTTCCTGGTGGTGGGCCCGGCGATCGACGTCAAGCTGTTCGCGTTGCAGGCGGGCACGTTCGGGAGGTCGTTCGCGGTGCGGTTCGCGCCGGTGACGTTCGTGGTGGCGGTGGCCTGCGCGCTGGGCGCCGGATTCCTGGTGGGGGTTGCGTGAAACGGGAAACCCAGAACATCCTCCTGATCCTGCTCGGCGGCGCTTTGGTCAAGATCGCAGCCAACGGCGACTATTTGAGGTACGTCAAACCGGCCCAGCAACCTTGGATCATCGCGGGCGGCGCGGTGATGGTGCTGCTGGGCGCGGTCGCGATCGTCCGCGACCTGGTGACGTCTCGTCGCCCCGCACCCGACGGCTCGGGCGGCCATGGCGGCGGCGCCGAGGATGGCGAGCTTGGCGGCCCGGGCGGGCATGGCGGCCGCGCCGCGCATGGTAGCGAGGTCGGGCTCGGCGGCCCGGGCGAGCTTGGCGGCGCGGGCGGGTATGGCGGCCGCGCCGCGCACGGCAGCGAGCTCGAGCTTGGCGGCCCCGGCGAGCATCGCGACCACGCCACGGATGGCGGCCGCGCCGCGCATGGCAGCGAGGTCGAGCTCGGCGGCCCCGGCGAGCACGTCGACCATGCCGCGCATGGCGGCCCCGGCGAGCATGGCGACCACTCGCACTCCGCCCGCCCGGCGTGGCTGCTGCTGGTCCCGGTGCTGGCGGTGTTCCTGGTCGCGCCACCGGCGCTGGGCGCGGACTCCGTGATCCGCACGGAGGCTCGCGCCCCCTCCAGTGCAGCCGTGGCCAACGCCGCGGCCTTCCCGCCCTTGCCGCCGGGGAACGTGGTGCCGTTGGCGGTGAACGATTTCGTCACCCGCGCGGGCTGGGATGCGGCGGGCACCCTGAACGGCCGCACGGTTTCGCTGACCGGCTTCGTCGTCCACACCGGAGGCAGCACCCTCCTGGCGCGGCTGGTGATCAGCTGCTGCGCGGCGGACGCGTTCCCGGTGACGGTCCGCCTCCTCGGCGGCCAAGCCGACCACCTGGCGAGCGACGCGTGGATCCAGGTGACCGGCCAGGTCGTCCCGGGCACGGCGACGAAGGACAACAGCTACATCCCGGACTTCACCCCGGCCTCGGTGACATCGGTCCCGACCCCGAAGGATCCCTACGAGTACTGACATTCGTCCAAGACGGGCGGTCTGCCTTTCCGTACTGTGCGCCGCAACCCTGGTCGCGTGCGACGAGACCGACGCGGTCGCCCGGCAGGTGGCCGCGGAAAGCGGGCCCTTCCGCAAACCTCGGCGGCCCGGTATGCGCGGAAGCTTCCGAGAGCCGGTGACGGCCTGCTGCGAATGCCGGGGCCGCGGCCGGTCAACCCGGACAAGCAGATCCCACCGCCGCCGCCAGTGCGCCCTCCGGGGAACCGACGTCGGAGTGGCCTACCGGGCCGGTGATCGGCCGACCTACGGGACGGACTGCCTGCTCGGCTCCCGGGTGCGGGAACAGCGTCCCGAATGGGACCGGGTCCAGCCCGGCGAAGGCCGCCTCGGAACGTCCGGGCTAGTGCTCGGCGCAGGTCCCGGTGATCTCCACCGTGTGCGAGATCTCCGAAAAACCGTGCTCCGCCGCGATCTTCTCCGCCCAGCGCTCCACCGCCGGCCCCTCGACCTCGACCGTCCGGCCGCACAGCCGGCACACCAGGTGATGGTGGTGGTGCGCCGAGCACCGCCGGTAGATCGCCTCGCCCGAATCCGTGCGCAGCACGTCGATCTCGCCGGCCTCCGACAGCGACTGCAGCGTGCGGTACACCGTCGTCAGGCCGATGCCGTCGCCGCGTTTGCGCAGCTCGTCGTGGAGTTCCTGGGCCGAACGGAAGTCGTCGATCGTGCTGAGCAGCTCGACGACCGCGGACCGCTGCCGGGTGGATCGGCGCCCGGGGACCGGGGCCTGGCTGCGCGACGCGGCGGTGTTCATCACTTTCCTTCCTGCACGTGGGCGACGGCGTCGACCACGATGTGCGCCAGGTGGTCGTCGGCGAGGCGGTAGACGACCTCGCGGCCGCGGCGCTCGCCCTGGACCACCCCGGCGGTCTTCAGCACCCGCAGGTGCTGGCTGATCAGCGGCTGGGCGACGTCGAGCGCGTCCACCAGCTCGTGCACGCACCGGTCGGCCGCGCGCAGCTGCAGCACGATCGCGATCCGGACCGGGGCCGCCAGCGCGCGCAGCAGGTCGCCCGCGTCCGTCAGCACCGACTGCGGGGGGTGCGCCGGAGACCCTCCGGCCGCCGGGGCGCAGTCCGCGAGCCCCGGCTGGGCGCCACTCCCGGTGACCGTCGCCATTCCCGCCTCCACGCTGCCCGCGACCATGAATTCCGTAGTCATTGCCGATAACGGTGCCGCCCATCCTAGTGTTCCCCCGTCCGGGACCCCCGCCGCGGCGCCGAGCTGCGGGGTACGGCCGGTCGTATTACCCCATTCGGGTGAGTTCGTGGGATATTGGCCCTACGGCTTCGCATGTCGTCGCCGACGGTGCAAGGTTGTCGCGGAGCGTTTCGCCGTTTCCCGGACGCCGGCGACCCGTTCCGAGCAGAGCAGTGGGGAGACATGACGCGTTTGGTGACGAAGGCAGCCGCCCTGGCCGCCGCGGTGTTTCCGCTGGTCGGCGTGGGTGTCGCGGGTGCGCAGACCCAGGCCGTCGACGAGAGGACCGGCCCGGTCTCGTTCGCGAACATCGCCTCGGTGCGGATCGGGGACCAAGGCCAGCGCGGCGGCGCCCTGATCACCGAAACGCAACGATCCCCGCTGCTGCCCGGCCAGTCGAAGCTCGGCGCGGACCGCGTCGCGGTCCCCAAGGACGACGGCGAGCGCGCCACCTTCGGCGGGCACTACCAGATCGCCCTCGGCCGCTACAGCGCGTCACAGAACCCGTACCCGCCCGGGGTCCCGAGCCGCGACCACAACGTCTTCGCCGCGCTGCAGGCCACCACCGTGCCGACCGCCACCGCGGAGACCAACTACGCGCTGCGGGACACCTGGCAGGGCGGCACCAGACCCGCCGACAACACCGTCCTCGTGCTCGAAGGCGCCAAGACGTCGGTGGACTGCACCGGCCCGGGCAAGTTGTCGACGACGTCGTCGGTGACGCGGCTGTGGGTGCGCCAGGCCGGCGGCGGGCTCGGGATCGTCCCGATGCCTGGCGGCAACGCCGGTCTCCAGCTCAAGAACCTGCGCCTCGGGCCGCCCGGTGACATCACCAACGCCGACCCGGCGACCACCGTCTCCGACCTCGCGCTGACCCGCGTCACCGCCTTCGACCAGCTGATCCGCCAGGACGGCTGGCGCGGGGGCGACCACACCGCGGTCGCCGGCTGGCGGGTCGAGATCACCACGCACGTCAAGGACGCCCAGGGCACCGCGCTGCAGGACGTGAAGACGAACATCGTGCTCGGCGGGGTCAGCTGCTCGATCCCGAAGGGGTTCGTCGCGAAGGCCGGCGGCCCGGCCGGTGGCACGACCGCCACCCAGCCCGCGGTGCCGACGCAGGTGCCGGCCGGCTACCTCGGCGCGGCCGCGCCCGCCACCGACGGGGACGGCTCCCGCATCCCGCTCGGCATCGGCCTGCTCTTCGGCGGGGTGTTCTTCGCCGCCGTCGCCCTGCTGCTGGGCCGGCGGCGCAAGACCGGGACGGACTAGGTGCTGCGCACTGCCCTGGCCGCCGTCTCGGCGGCGCTGGCCGTGGCCGCCTTCGCGGCCGGGATCGTCGTGCTGACCTGGCTGCCGCCGTCGGCGACGCCGGTGGCCGCGGCACCCCCGCCCGGCTCGCTGCCGGGCGAGAACGCGGCCCCGGCGGTGCTCCCCGCGGACAGCGAATCCGCCTTCCAGCAGCGGCCGGGCACGGTCCGGCTGCCCGGCGGCGCCACCGCCCGCCTGGTCCGCACCGAACTCACCGACACCGGCGTCCTGCCGATCCCGCGCGGCCTCGGCGACGCGGCCTGGTGGGGCGCCAAGCTGGGCGCGGCCCAGGGAGCGGCGCTGCTGTCCGGCCACGTGAACTGGGAGGGCAGGCGCGGGCCGTTCGACGAGCTGTGGCGCATGCGGGCCGGCGACCAGGTCAGCGTGGTCGACGCGCGCGGCGGCCGGTGGGTCTACCGCGTCGACGACGTCGTCACGCTGCCGAAGGAAACGCTGCCGGCCCAGGCCGCCCGGTGGTTCGGGCAGGACGGCCCGCACCGGCTGGTGCTGGTGACCTGCGGCGGCGACTACGTCGGCGGCACCGAGGGCTACGACGAGAACCGCCTGGTGACGGCCGAGCTGGTGACGCGCCCCACTGGCTGAACAAGGTTCGCTGCAACCCGAAGCGTCCT
Organism: Amycolatopsis sp. NPDC003861; assembly: GCF_053605405.1. Lineage (NCBI taxonomy): Bacteria > Bacillati > Actinomycetota > Actinomycetes > Pseudonocardiales > Pseudonocardiaceae > Amycolatopsis > Amycolatopsis sp. NPDC003861. The sequence continues at coordinate 2,254 of NZ_JBSGJD010000326.1, read as the reverse complement.
TCGCGGCATGCCTGTCTGTGCACTGGCCAAGACAGCGAAGGAGCACAAGCCCATGCAGGAGCGGAACCCGGCGGAGCCGAAGAAGGGCTCCGGCCGCTGGTGGATCGTCGGCGTCGCCGGGGCGTTCGTGGTCGCGGCGCTGGTCGCGACCCTGCTCGTGTTCACCGGAAAGGATGAACCCGCCGGGGCGAACGGCACCGGGACGCCCGTCCCCGCCGCGAACCAGCCGGCGCCGCAGGGCACCCCCCGGAGCACCGGCAGCGACCCGGCGCAGCTGGCCCTGCCCGGCGGCGGCACCGCGAAGCTGATCCAGGAGGACCTCGACGCGGCGGGCGCGCTGAAGATCCCGGAGGGCCTCGACGAGGCCGCCTGGTGGGGCGCGAAGCTGGGCGCCGACCACGGCGTCGCGCTGCTGTCCGGGCACGTGAACTGGAAGGGCAAGAAGGGCCCGTTCAACGAGCTCTGGCAGGTCAAGCAGGGGCAGGAGGTCAAGCTGACCGACGCCGCCGGCGGCGCGTGGGTGTACAAGATCGACGCCACCGAGACCGTGCACAAGTCGGACCTCGCCGGCCGGTCCGAGCAGCTGTTCGACCCCGACGGCCCGCACAAGCTGCTGCTGGTCACCTGCGGCGGCGAGTACGTCGGCGGCAGCGAGGGCTACGAGGACAACCGCGTCGTCACGGCGTCGCTGGTGTCACGGCCGTAGGCTCACCTGCGCGAAAAGCGGTGGGCCCCGGCGGATACCCTGGACGTTCAGTCCTGAACCGTCCCCGCAAGCTTTTCGGAGCGTGGAGTGCCCACGAACACCATTGAGAAGATCATCAGCCTGTGCAAACGCCGTGGTTTCGTCTTCGCCAGCGGAGAGATCTACGGCGGCACCCGCTCTGCGTGGGACTACGGGCCGCTCGGGGTCGAGCTGAAGGACAACATCAAGCGCCAGTGGTGGAAGACTGTCGTCCAGGGCCGCGACGACGTCGTCGGCCTCGACTCGTCGGTGATCCTGCCGCGTGAGGTCTGGGTCGCGTCGGGGCACGTCAACGTGTTCACCGACCCGCTGATCGAGTGCCTGTCGTGCCACAAGCGGTTCCGCGCCGACCAGCTCGCCGAGGAGTTCGCGGCGCGCACCGGCAAGGAGACCAGCGAGGACGACCTGTCCGAGGTGCCGTGCCCGAACTGCGGCACGCGCGGCAAGTACACCCCGCCGCGGGACTTCAACATGATGCTGAAGACCTACCTCGGCCCGGTGGAGTCCGAAGAGGGCCTGCACTACCTCCGCCCGGAGACCGCGCAGGGCATCTTCGTGAACTTCTCCAACGTCCAGACGACGTCGCGGAAGAAGCCGCCGTTCGGCATCGGCCAGATCGGCAAGTCCTTCCGCAACGAGATCACGCCGGGCAACTTCATCTTCCGGACGCGCGAGTTCGAGCAGATGGAGATGGAGTTCTTCGTCGAGCCGGGCGAGGACGAGCGCTGGCACCAGTACTGGATCGACGAGCGTACGAAGTGGTACACGGACCTCGGCATCAAGGCCGACAACCTGCGCCACTACGAGCACCCGAAGGAAAAGCTCTCGCACTACGCGAAGCGCACCGTCGACATCGAGTACCGGTTCGCGTTCAACGCCGGTCAGGAGTGGGGCGAGCTCGAGGGCATCGCGAACCGCACCGACTTCGACCTGACGACGCACTCGAACCACTCGGGCCAGGACCTGTCGTTCTTCGACCAGGCCTCGGGCCAGCGGTACCGGCCGTTCGTCATCGAGCCGGCGGCGGGTGTCGGCCGGTCGATGATGGCGTTCCTGGTGGACTCCTACGTCGAGGAAGAGGTGCCGAACGCCAAGGGTGGCACCGACACCCGCGTGGTGCTCAAGCTCGACCCGCGGCTGTCGCCGTTCAAGGTCGCGGTGCTGCCGCTTTCGCGCAACGCCGACCTGACCCCGAAGGCGAAGGAGGTCGCGGCGACGCTGCGCAAGCACTGGAACGTCGACTTCGACGACGCCCAGGCGATCGGCCGCCGCTACCGCCGCCAGGACGAGATTGGCACACCGTATTGCGTCACGGTGGACTTCGACTCGCTCGAGGACCAGGCGGTGACGGTGCGCGAGCGCGACTCGATGTCGCAGGAGCGCATCGCGATCGACAAGCTGGAGTCCTACCTGGCGGCCCGCCTCATCGGCTGCTGACCCCGGCTCTCAAGCGTCCCAATGTGGCGTTGGTTGCGTCCAGCGCACCCAATGTGGCGTTCGGTGCGTCCA
>NZ_JBSGJD010000325.1:0-8964 GCF_053605405.1 Amycolatopsis sp. NPDC003861 | reverse complement strand
GTGGTAAGGCGGGTTCTAACCCGCCTTACCACTCACGACCAGCCGGGCGAGGGTGAACGCGCAACCTTCGCGGGGGTTGCCACGTCGGTAAGGTCACCGGAGATGTCCCTGGGGGATGGGGTCTGGGACGCGAAGTCCCAGAGGGGACGGCAACGACATGCCAGGGGAAGACCCCGGCCTGCGGGTGGGCGTGCTCGGCCCGCTGCGGGCCTGGCGCGGGACGGCCGAAATCGGCCTCGGCCCCGCCCGTCAGCGCGCCATCTTCGCGGTGCTCGCCGTCAACGCCGGCCGGCCCGTCCCCCGCGCCGAACTGATCGCCGGCGTCTGGGGCGATTCCGCGCCCGCGAGCGTCGAAGGCAGCGTCCACACCTACGTCTCCGGGCTGCGCCGGGCCATCGAACCGGACCGTTCACGCTGGTCGGCGGCCAGCGTGCTGGTCTCGGATCCCGCTGGGTACTCCCTGGTCCTCGACGAAGACGCGCTCGACGCGGCCCTGTTCGAACGGCACCGCGAACGCGCGCAGCGGCACCTCGAGCAGGGCGATCCGCGGGCCGCCGTCACCGAACTCGACGACGCTCTCGCGCTCTGGCAGGGCGAGGCGCTCTCCGGCGTCCCCGGCGGGTTCGCCGAACGGCACCGCGAATACCTCGCCGAACTGCGGCTGGACACCCTCGAACGCCGCGCCGAAGCCGTGCTGGCGCTCGGCGGGCACCTCGACCTGGCGCCGGAGCTGGCGGTGCTGGCCGGCGAACACCCCCTGCGGGAATCGCTGCGGGAGTCGCTGATGCTCGCCCTCTACCGCAGCGGGCGGCCCGCCGACGCCCTCGACGTCTTCCGCGACGCCCGCGCCACGCTCGTCGCCGAACTCGGCGTCGAACCCGGCCCGGCGCTGCAACGGCTCCAGCGGCAGATTCTCGCCCAGGACCCGGCCCTCGACACGCCCGTGGCGCCGGTCGTCGTCACCGGGCACCGGCTGTTCGGCCGGGAAGCCGAAACGGCCCGGCTCGCGGAGCTCGTCGCCGACGTCCGGGCCGGGCGGGGCCGGGCGGTCTGGATCGAAGGGGACGCCGGGATCGGCAAGTCCGCGCTGCTCACCTCCTCGCTGCCGGACGGCCCCGGATTCCAGCGGCTCTGGGCGGCCGCCGACGAGCTGAGCACCCGGTTCCCGCTGCAGGTCGTGCTGGAGTGCCTGGCCATCGACGCGCATTCGCCCGACCCGCGGCGCGCGCGGGTGGCGAAGGAGCTCGCGGGCGAGGGCCCGGCGCAGCGCAGCTGGGGCCCGGCCGACCCGGTGCTCGGCGCCGTCGACCGGCTGCTGGCGCTGGTCGACGAGCTGTGCGCGCAGTCGCCGCAGGTGCTGGTGCTCGACGACCTGCAGTGGGCCGACGAAGCGTCCGTGCTGGTCTGGCACCGGCTCTGCGCGGCGACCCGGCAGCTGCCGCTGCTGCTGGTGGCCGCCACCCGCCCGGCGCCGGACCGCGCCGAGCTCGCCCAGCTGCGCCGCGGTGTCCAGGCGCGGGACGGGGTCGTCCTCGACCTGGCGCCGCTGACCGGCGAGGACGTCGGCCGGCTGATCGAAGACCAGCTCGGCGCGCCGCCCGGGCCGGGCCTACGCGAGCTGGCCGCCCGTGGTGCCGGGAACCCGTTGTACGTCAAGGAGATGGTCGACGTCCTGCGCCGGGCCGGCTCGGTGGCGGTGAGCGGCGGCCAGGCGGACGTCGACGACCCGGCGGAGTTCGAGGCACCGCGGTCGCTGGTCGCCGCGGTCGACCGGCGGCTGGACTTCCTGACGGCGCGGACGCAGGAAGTGCTGCGCTGGGGCGCCTTGCTGGGCATGGAGTTCGCCGTCGGCGACGTCGCCGCGGTGCTCGGCACCCGGCCGTCGGACCTGCTGGCGCCACTGGAAGAAGCCGTCACGGCGAACGTCCTCATCGACACCGGGACGCAGCTGGCGTTCCGCCACCCGCTGCTGCGCCAGGCGCTGTACGACCGGCTGCTGGCCGGGACCCGGGCGGCACTGCACCGCCAGGCCGCCGAGGCGCTCGCCGGGATCGGCGCGCCGGTGAAGCGCGTCGCCGAACAGCTCGTCGCGGCACCGGCCACAGTGGACGAATGGGTGCTGGACTGGCTCGCCGCGCACCACGCGGTCGTGTCGACCCGGGCCCCGCTGATCGCCGTCGAGCTGCTGGAGCGCGCGCTGGCCGCCTCCGCCGCCACCGACCCGCGCCGGGAGACGCTGCTGGTCGCGCTGGTCAAGGTGCTGTTCCGGCTGGAACGCAGCCCGGAAACCCTGGCGCGGCAGGCCCTCGACGTCGCCACCGACCCGGACGCCGTCGAGGAGATGCGGCACGTGCTCGCGGCGCTGCGACACCGCCGTGGGGACACCGAAGGCGCCGTCGCGACGCTCGCCGCGTGGGTCGACGACCCGGCCGTGCCGGAGCTCTGGCGGGTCAAGCACCGGCAGCTGCTGGCGAACTTCCGGCGCGGCAGTCTGTCCGATTTGGACACCGCGGAGCGGACCGCGCACGAGACGAAGGCCCTCGCCGGTGGCGACCGCTACCTGACCGCGCACGCGCTGCAGTCGTTGTGGCTGGTCGATTCGGTGCGCCGCGAGCACGAGCGCGCGCTCGCCCACATCGACGCGGCGATCGAGGCCGTCGGCGACGAGCACGAGCTGGCGGACCTGCACCTCGACCTGCTCGACAACCGCGTTTTCACGCTGCAGAACCTCGATCGCCTGGCCGAGGCGGGCGAGGCCCTCCGGGCGGCGGGGGAAGTCGCGGCGCGGCACGCGCTGCCGGTCGGGCTGCAGGTGTCGGCCGCGGTGCACCGGTACTGGGAGGGCCGCTGGGACGAGGCGCTGGTCGAGCTGGACACGGTCATCGAGGACGGCCCGGCGATCACGTTCTACGGCCTGCGCGAGCCGGGGCCGGCGGCGCTGCTGCTGCACGGCGTCGCGGCCCTGATCGCGGGCCGCCGCGACGACCGCGCCCAGGCGGCGGCCCACCTCGACGCGGCGGAGGAGTACGCCCCGGCGACCGGCGCCGAGCGCGAGAGCTTCGACTTCCTGCTGGTCGCCGACGCCCTGGCGGCCGAGCAGCGCGGTGACCGGGTCCGCGCGCTGGCCGTCCTCGAGCCGATCCTGAACCCGACGTACGCGCAGATGATGCTGCGGCACCAGTGGCTGCCGGCGTTCGTACGGCTGGCGATGGAGCAGGACGAACTCGACCGCGCCCGGCGCGCTTTGGCGGTGTGCGAGGAAGAAGCGGCGAAGGAGCGACGCCCGGCGCGGGCGCACGCGGCGGCGTCGTGGTGCCGCGGGCTGATCGAGGAGGACCCGGCCCCGGTGCTGGCGACGGCCGAGCACTTCCGCGCGGTCGGCCGCCGCCCCGAGCTCGCCTCGGCGCTGGAGGACGCGGCAGTGCTGCTGGCCCGCGCGGGCCGGCTGGACGCGGCACACGCGGCGTTCGAGGAGGCGGCCGAGCTGTACACGGCGCTGGCGGCCCGCTGGGACCTGCGGCGCGCGGAAACCCGGCTGCGCCGCCTCGGCGTCCGGCGGGGTGCGCTGTTCTCGCCGATCCGGCCGGGCCACGGCTGGGAGTCGCTGACACCGATCGAGGTCCGGATCGCCGGGCTGGTCGCGGAAGGCCGGTCGAACCCGGACATCGCGGCCGAGCTGTCCCTGCCGCGCCGGACGGTCCAGGCCCACGTGGCCCGGCTGCTGGGCAAGCTGGAGACACCGTCACGCTCGGGGGTCGCCGACGCCGTCCGCCGCCGGCCGTAACGCGTTGGCCTTGGCGACCCGGCCCAGGTAGCGGCCCGATTCCTTGACCGTCCGCCGCTGGGTCCCGAAGTCGACGTGCACCAAGCCGAACCGCTGCGTGTACCCCATCGCCCACTCGAAGTTGTCCAGCAACGACCAGGCGAAGTAGCCGCGGACGTCGACTCCGGCGCGGATGGCGTCGTGGACCGCCCGCAGGTGCTCCATGAAGTAGTTCACCCGGGCCGCGTCGAACACCCGGCCGTCGACCACGTGGTCCACGAAGGACGCGCCGTTCTCGCCCACGACCAGCGGGAGCCCGCCGGACCGCTCGTCGATCCACCGCAGGAGGCCGGTCAGCGTGTCCGGTGCTTGTTCCCAGCCGAACGCCGTCAACGGCCCCTTCGCGGGCAGCACGTCCATCCCCCGCAACGTCGGCAGCGGGCAGTTGCTCGGCGCCTGCGGGTCCTCGAGCGGCGTGACACGCGCCGGGGCGTAGTAGTTCACGCCCAGCCAGTCGATCGGGGCCGCGATGGTTTCGGTATCGCCGTCGTGGATCCGGTCGGCCAACCGGCCGGCGGCGGCCAGCACGTCCTCCGGATAGCCGCGGCCCAGCACCGGGTCGAGGAAGAACCGGTTGTGGATGCCGTCGAACTTGCGGGCCGCTTCGCGGTGGGCCGGGGTGTCGCCGTCCGGGATGGCCGGGGCGAAGTTCAGGGCCAGCGAGAACTCGTGCTCCGGCCCGGCGAGCGCGCGCGTCGCCAGGCCGTGCGCGAGCAGCAGGTGGTGGGCCGCGACGAGCGCCGTGTCGTGGTCCTGGACGCCCGGGGCGTGCACGCCGCTGCCGTAGCCGAGGAACGCGGCGCAGAACGGCTCGTTGATCGTCGTCCAGTGGCGCACGCGGTCGCCGAGTGCGCGGTGGACGACCGCCGCGTAGTCGGCGAACCGGGCGGCCGTGTCGCGCTCCGGCCAGCCGCCGGCGTCCTCCAGGGCCTGCGGCAGGTCCCAGTGGTAGAGCGTCAGCACCGGCGCGACGCCGTGGCTCAGCACCTCGTCGACCAGCCGGTCGTAGAAGGCGAGCCCGGCCGCGGACGGCGTCCGGCCGTCCGGCAGCACCCGCGGCCACGCGACGGAGAACCGGTAGGCGTTGAGTCCCAGGTCGGCCAGCAGGCCGATGTCCTCGGGGTAGCGGTGGTAGTGGTCGCAGGCGACGGCACCGGTCGCGCCGTCGAGCACCTTGCCTTCGGTCGCCGCGAAGGTATCCCAGATGGACGGTCCGCGACCGCCTTCGGTGACGCCGCCCTCCACCTGGTAGGACGCCGTCGCCGCGCCCCACAGAAAGCCTGCTGGGAAGGTCATACCGGTGCCCCTTTCAGGATGCCCCGCACGAGGTGGCGGCCCAGCAGCAGGAACAGCGCGATGACCGGCACGACGGCCACGGTCGCGCCGGTGAGCATCAGCGCGTAGTCGGTGTAGTAACCGCTGGCCAGCTGCGACAGCGCGACCTGCACGGTCGGCGTCTCGTTCGGGTCGAGCACGACCAGCGGCCAGAAGTAGTCGTTCCAGGTGGCCATGAACGTCAGCATCGCGAGCACCGCGGCCGGCGCGCGGAGGGCGGGCACCGCCACGTGCCAGTAGGTGCGCAGGATCGAGCAGCCGTCGACGGTCGCGGCGTCGACGAGGTCCGGGCTGATCGCGTTCTCGCACGCCTGGCGCATCCAGAACACGCTGAAGGCACTGACCAGCGCCGGCACGATCACCGCTTCGAGCCGCCCGTACCAGCCGAGGTCGCCGACGACGAGGTACAGCGGGATGACGCCGAGCTGCGCCGGCACCATCGCCGAGCCGACGACCAGCAGGAACAGCGTGTTGCGGCCGCGGAACTTCAGCCGCGCGAAGGCGAACCCGGCGAGGCTCGCCAGCACGACGTTGGACACCATGACGGTGCTCGCGACGATCAGCGAGTTCCCGATGGCCAGCCAGAAGTCGACGGTGCCGAAGACGCGCCGCACGTTCTCGGGCAGGTTCCCGCCCGGCAGCAGCAGCGGCGACGTCTCCCCGATCGCCGAGTTGTCCCGCGTGGCCACGACGAACGACCAGTACAGCGGGAAGATCGAGGCGCCGAGCACCCCGGTCAGCGCGGCGTACACCCAGCCGCCGGGCCGCCGCCGCGCTGTCACGCCGACCTCACGAACCGGCGCACCAGCCGGTAGTTGACCAGCGCGAACAGCGCGCAGATCACGAACATCACCCAGGTCAGCGCGGCCGCGTAGCCGGCGTCGAGGTGTGTGAACCCCTTTTCGTACAGGTACATGACCAGCGTCTGGAACTGGCGGTCGTTGCCGCCGGTGCCGGCCGAGCCGCCGGCGTCGAACAGCTGCGGCTCGGCGAACAGCTGCAGGCCGTTGACCGTGCCGGCGATGGCGGTGAAGGCCAGCGCGGGCCGGATGCCGGGCACGGTGATCGACCAGAACGTCCGCCACCGCGAGGCCCCGTCGAGCTCCGCGGCTTCGTAGAGGTCACCGGGGACGGCCTGCATCGCGGCCAGGTAGATCAGGGCGTTGTAGCCGGTCCAGCGCCAGAGCACCATGCTCGCGACGGCGAAGTGGGACGTCCAGGCCGTCGCCCGCCAATTGACCGGGGCGACGCCGAACCAGCCGAGGACCTCGTTGACGACGCCGTAGTCGCGGCTGAACAGCTGCCCGAAGACCAGCCCGACGGCGACGACGGACACGACGTTCGGCAGCAGCACCCCGGTGCGCCACCAGGTCGCGGCCCGCAGCGGCCGGTCGAGCAGCGCCGCGATGCCCAGGGCCAGCAGGAATTCCGGGATCGCCGCGAGCAGGAAGATGGAGACGGTGTTGGCGAGCGCGTTGTAGAAGTGCGGATCCGTGAGCAGGTCGCCGTAGTTGGCGAGGCCGAAGCCGCCCCGGTCGCCTTCGAGCAGGTTCCAGTCGTGCAACGAAACCCACGCCGTGTAGAGCAGCGGGAAGGCGCCGAAGACGACGAACAGGGCGAAGAAGGGCGCGACGAAGAGCAGCGGCGTGACCGCGCGGTCGAGGCGGTGCTGCACGCGTGGCTACTTCAGGGCGGCTTGGGCCTGCTGGACGGCTGTCGTCCAGGCTTGCTCGACGGTGTCGGTCTTCTCCTCGATCCGCCCGAGGGCCCGGCCGAACTCCGGCCGGACGTCGGCGTCGCGCAGCCCGCGGTAGTTCGGACGCAGCTGGTCGGCCGAAGCGGCGAAGATCCGCCCGGTCGGCGCGTCGCCGAAGTAGCTGTCGGTGTGCGCGACGACCTGCGGATCCTCGTACACCGCGGGCTCGCTGGGCAGGATGCCGTCGGAGAGGAAGAGTTTCTTCTGCTGCTCGGGGGCGGTCAGCCAGCGAGCGAGCTCGTACGCCTCTTTCTGGTGCGCGCCCTGCTTCGGGACGGTCAGGAACGAACCGCCCTGGTTGCCGCTCCTGCCGGGCACGGTGGTGACGTCCCACTTGCCGCGGTTGGCGTCCCCGCCGGCTTCCTTGATCTGGCTGAGCATCCACGCGGGGCAGGCGACGGTGGCGAAGGAGCCCTGCTTGATCGCCACGTTCCACGCCTGGGTGAACGTGGTCGCCGCCGCCGTCTGCCCCTTCGCGGCGAGGCCGCCGGAGAGGAAGAAAGCGGTGCGCACGCTCGGGTTGCGGTCGGCGATGAAGGAGTCGTCCCGCTGGGAGAAGTAGTTTTCCGGCGACTGGTTGAGCATCGCCGTGTAGACGGTGCCGGCGGAGTCGGCGAACTTCACGTTCGGCGTCTTGCTGGTGAACCGCTCGGCGGTGGCGGCGTAGGCGTCCCAGTCCGGCATGAGCTTCGCGACTTCGTCGCGCTCGGTCGGCAGGCCGGCGGCCTGGAACAGGTCGCGCCGGTAGCAGAGGGCGAGGCTGCCCATGTCCGTGCCGAGGCCCAGCACGAAGGCGCCGTCGGTGCCCTGCGCCCACTTCCACGGCACCCACTGCTTTTCGAGTTCGCGGGCGCCGTAGCCGGCCAGGTCGGCGAACTTGTCCTTCGCCTTCCGGTACTGCGGCATGTACTGCTCTTCGATCGCGACGACGTCGGCGGCACCGCGTCCGGTGGCGAGCTGGGTCGCGAGGCCCTTGTGGTGCGTGTCGAAGTCGGTGACGCGGTTCTGCACTGTGATGTCCGGGTGCAGTTTTTCGTATTCGGCGATCAGGGGCGCGTAGCCGAACTCACCGAAGGTCGCGATGGTGAGCTTGGTCTTCCCCCCGGCGTCCCCCGGAGTGCAGGCGGCGAGCGGGATCAACGCGGCGACCAGGATGGCGATCGTTCGCAACAGGCTTCCTCAGATCACACCGGCCCGCACGGCGTAGGCGACCGCGTGCGGCCGGTTGCGCAGGTTGAGCCGGTTGGTCATGGCGTAGATGACGTTCTTCACGGTCCGCTCCGAGTAGCAGAGTTTTCCCGCGATCTCGGCAGTGTCCCAGCCTTCGGCCATCAGGCGAAGCACATCCACCTCGCGCGGCGTGAGCGCCGCCCCACCGCGTTCATCGGCGAGCGCCTCGACCTGCTCACGCAGCGGCGCGGACCGCCCCCGAGCGGCGGCGAGCACGCTCCCGGTGACCCGATCGAGCGCGGTCCGCGGCAGCACGGCGGAGACGTGACAGTCGGCGAGAAGGCCGACGTGCGCAGGGTCGACATGCCCGGCCACCAGCACAATGGCGGCGGGAGACTCAGCCGAAGCGGCCCGCAGAGCGGCCACGGCCTCCCGGTCAACCTCCCCGACAGCGAACACGAGAACGGCCGCCTCACCCCGGCGGGCCCGCGGCAGGACGAGCAGCTCGGGGCGGGACCTCAGGTGGTTGATCAGCCCGGTCAGGGCAATGGGGTCGGAAGCCCACGCCGCCACTCGCACCTGGTCCATCGAACCCTCCTCAGCCCACGACGACGCCTGCCTCGGGCCAGTCTGGTGAGACCGCCTTCACGAATTCTCTAACGGCGGGGGAGCCATTCTTCACGGCGTGAAGTTTGGCGGTTTTGGCGGTGGCGGGTGGCTGGTCGAGGGTTGAGCGCGCTGGTTGTGGCCGCGCCGGCCGCGCTGCCGCCTGCGGTCGTCGAGCCGGGACAGCGGGCCGCCATCGGGGGCGGCTGGGTGGCTGCTCTCTCGGCTGGGCACGTTGGCCGTGGCCGCGCTGGCCGCAGGGTTCCGGCCCGCG
>NZ_JBSGJD010000324.1:0-8993 GCF_053605405.1 Amycolatopsis sp. NPDC003861 | reverse complement strand
CGAGCTGGGCCTGGTAGGCCCAGCTCGCGGCGGCGCGGGGGCAGCTGCCGCAGCCGCACCCGGCGGCGGCCGGTGTCCCGGCCGTGGTGCAGCCGGATCCGCCGACGCCGCCGACGGGGGTGGAGAACCCGTTCACCCCGCCGAGCTGACCGGCGTCACGAGACGTCCCCCGAGGGGGAGAGCCAGGTGTTGCACTGCTGGTTGCGGTTCTTCGTGGCGCCGTGCTGCCACCAGCTGATGTTGTGCTTGGCGCTGCCGTGGTCGCGTTTGCCGTTGCGGGCGTAGTCGTCGCCGCGATCCTGGGCGTTCCAGGCTTCGTTGTAGAGGTTTTTGTCGACCGAACCGCCGGAGACCGACGCCGAGCCGAGGAACATTCCCGAGAAGCATTGGGCCTCGAGTTCCATGCGCCGGGACAGTTCCAGGCCGGCCGCGGAGTCGGCGCCCGCGTCGTAGCGCTGGTTGGCGAACGCCTCGGTGATGCCGGACATGTTCTGCACGTGGTGGCCGTATTCGTGGGCCAGGATCGACAGGTACGGGCCCGGGTGGTTGCCCCACACGTCGAGCTCGATGCGGTCCATCGGCATGTAGATCGTGTTGTTCGCCGAGCAGTAGAACGGCGTGACACCGGTGGTGGTGCCGCCGCTGCCGCACGGCGTCGACGATTCCGACAGCGACCGCGGCACCGACAGGTTCGGCGACCGGAACGGCAGGTCGACGGCGCCGAGCATGCGTGACCACATCGCGTCGAGGCAGCCGATGCCGGACTGGAAGAAGCGCGTGACGCTGTTCTGGTCGGTCGCCCAGCGGCTCAGCGAGCACGGGACGTTCTGCAGGCCGTAGTCCGGGCTGCCGAACAGCGGGTTGTTCCCGGTGGCCGCAACCGACCGCGGCCCGGACGGCGGCTGCGAGGTCGCCGTCCGGCGTTCGGTGGTCCGGGCGGTCGTGGTTTCCGCGGCCGACGACGTGGTCGCGGTGGTCGTCGCTGCGGTGGTGGTTTCTTCGGTGGTGGTCGGATAGGTGCTGGAGTAGCCGGCGTCGGCGACATGCCGCTTGTGGTTCCCGGACAGCGCAACGGCGGCGATGAGCCCCCCGGCGACGGCGACGATGGCGAAGATGGCGACGGCGACGACGACACCGGTGTTCGACTTCTTGGCGACGTAGGGGGTGTAGCCGGGCGCGAACCGCGGCCCGAACGCGGGAGGTGCGGCGTAACCCGGCGCGAAGACGGGCACCGCGGCCGCGGCCGGAGGTGGCAGCGGAGCCCGCGCGGGCGGCGGAAGGGGGTGGCCGAACGGCCCGGTGGGCGGCCCGTACGGACCGCGCGGCGGCTGGGGGAAGCCCGGCGCGGGCGTCCCGAAGGGGCCGGGTGCGCCACCGGGGCCGGGTTGGTGCGCGGGGTTCCCGAAAGGGCCGGGTGCGCCCTGGCCCGGCTGCTGCGCGGGCGCCGCGAACGGCCCGGGTGCGCTACCGGTGCTGGGTTGTTGCGCGGGCGGTCCGACGGGGCCGGGTGCGCCCGGGCCCGGCTGCTGCGCAGGCGGTCCGGAGCGGTTCGGCGGCCCACCCTGCCCCGGCAGCGGCCGCACCCCCGGTGGCGGCAGCGGCCGCACTCCCGGGGGCGGCTGCGGCGGCCGGCCCGGTGGCTGCGGGCGGCGCGGGTCGTGCGGGCCGGAACCGGGACCCGGACCGGCACCAGGACCGTGCGTCATCGAATGGAACCCCCCGTGCGTTTTCCCCGTCGGAAGCGGCGTACCTGCGGTGATCGCGCCGTTCCGGGCGTCAGCATAGATCGAGTGCTCTAGGGTGTGGTGCTGTGTCGATGAAATGGGGGGCCGCCGCCGCGATCGCCGTCGCGGCCGTGCTGGTGACCGCCGGGCCCGCGGCCGCGCAGGGGCCGTCGGCCGGGCCCGTGCTGCCCAACCTGCCCGACGACCAGTCCAAGAAACCCCAGCTGCTCGGCGGCCAGGACGTCCGGCCGCCCGAAGGCGCCACCGCCGACGTCGCCCTCAAGGTCCTCCGCGACGGGACCCTCTCCGTCACCGAACACGTCACCGTCCCCGGTGGGCAGCACCTCACCTCGCGCGTCCCGCTCAAGGTCCCCGCGGGCGACGACCAGGACCGCGTCTTCGCCGTCCGCGACGTCAAGGCCGAAGGCGCCACCACCGAGCTCACCGGCGACCAGCTCGTGCTCACCTTCCCCGCCGGCACCAGCAGTGTCACCTACACCGTCGACGGCGCCATCGCCGACCAGAACGGCCGCCAGCAGGCCCGGTGGCAGGTCGCCAGCGGCTTCGACACCCCGCTGGCCAAGCTCACCGCGTCCCTCGTCGCCCCGGCGACCCAATTGTCCCCTGTGGACTGTTTCGCCGGCCCGGTCGGCTCGAACCAGCGCTGCACCCTCGCCGAGCTCGACCACACCGGGGTCGTGCGGCTGGAACAGAACGACGTCCGCCCCGGCGATCGCGTCGACCTGCTCGTCGGCCTGCCCGCGGGTACCACCCCGGCGAACGCGCAGTTCGCCGCCATCGGCCTGCTGGCCAACGCCTTCGCGCTGACGCCGCCGACCGGGATCGCCTTCGCCGTCCTGCTCGTCTTCCTCGTCGCGGCCGCCCTTTTCGTGTGGCGGCGCCGCAAGCAGGACGCCGGCGCGCTGCGCACCGCCACCGGCCCGGTCGAGGTGCTCCTGCGCGACGGTGACCGAGTCTTCTTCGCCAGCCCCGACGGCGTGCTGCCCGGCCAGGTCGGCACGGTCGTCGACGAGACCGTCGACGTCGTCGACATCAGCGCCACCGTCGTCGACCTCGCCGTCCGCAACTACCTGTGGCTGGCCGAAGTCCCGGGTCCCGACTGGCAGATCGCCCGCCGCAACCCGCCGGACGAGCACCTCCACGACTTCGAACGCGCCGTCTGCGAAACCCTGCTGCCGCCGGGCACCGACACCGTGCTCGTGTCGCAGCTGCGCGCCCGCGGCGGGCTCGACCTGCGCCGGATCAGCGACGCGATGTACGCCGACGTCGTCAGCAAGCGCTGGTTCTCCCGCCGTCCCGACACCGCCCGCGGCCGGCTGACCTGGCTCGGCGCCGGGATCTTCACCCTCGGCCTGGTCACCACCGCGGTGCTCACCTTCACCGCGGGGTACGCGCTCCTCGGCGTCGCCCTGGCCCTGGCCGGGCTCGCCGTCGTCGCGGTGGCCGCGCTGCTGCCGTCCCGCACCGCCCGCGGCCGGGCGCTGGCCGGGCAGGTCCGCGGGCTGCTCGACTACCTGCACACCGCGCGGGCCGACGACATCCCGCCCGCCGACCGCGAGCTGGTGTTCTCCCGCTCGCTGCCGTACGCGGTCGTCCTGGGCGACACCGAACGCTGGCTCGGCACCTTCGCCGCGCTCAACCCGTCGGCCGACGGCTCGGCCGGGCTGTACTGGTACGGCGGCATGGAAGCCGAGCCGGATCTGCGCCGCTTCGGCGCGCACTTCCCGTCCTTCCTGACCGCGCTCGACGGCGTCCTCACCGCCGCCGCGGCCCGCTGACCGTGCTCGCGGGGGCGGTCCTCGCGCTCGCACTGGCCGCCGGCCCCGCGGACCAGCCGCCGCTGCCCACCGTGCCGCAGAGCGCGGAGATCCAGCTCAAGGTCCAGCGCGACGGCTCGCTCTCGGTCGTCGAAGCGATCTCGGTCCCCGACGGCCTCACGATGGATCGCCGGGTCGCGCTGCGGGTCGCCGCGCCCCACCACCGCGACCGCGTCTACGGCGTCCGCGACGTCGTCCTCGAAGGCGGCGGGACGGCGAGCGTGGACAAAGACGCCTTCACCGTCCACCTCACCTCCGGCACATCGATCGTCCGGTACACAGTGGACGGTGCGGTCGCCGGCGACCGGGTCACCTGGGAGCTGGCCGGCGGCTGGAGCACCGAGCTGAAGTTCCTTCGCGCCTCCTTCGCGGCGCCGAAGATCCCCACCGCCGTCGACTGCCTCGTCGGCGACCTCCCGTGTGCGGCCGCGCAGATCGACCACGCCGGGCTGACCCGGTTCAGCCAGCAGAACCTCGCCGCGGGTGACCGGATGACGGCGACCGTCGAGCTGCCCGCGGGAACCGTTCCGGCGAACGAGGTCCTGGTCCCGGCGAAGACGATCGCCGGCGCGTTCGTGCTCACCGCGCCGGTCGGCTGGGCCTGGGCGGCCTTCGCGGGCTTGCTGCTGGTCACCGCCCTGCTGGTGGGCCTCGCGCGCCGCCGTGACGCCGATCCGGGGACGGCGCCGAAGGCCGAGCCGGTCACCGCGAACGGCGAGTTCGCGTCCCCGGCCGGGGTGCTGCCGGGTCACGCCGGGGTCCTCCTGCGCGGCCGGGCCGGACCCCTCGACCTGGCCGCGACCGTGCTCGACCTCGCCGTCCGCAACTACCTCTGGGTCAGCGAAGACGGCACCCGGCTGAGCCGCCGCAACCCCGCCGACGAGCACCTGTCGCCCTTCGAACGTGCCGTCTTCGCAGCCGTCCTGCCGGAAGACACGGTGACGCTCGCCGAGCTGCGGCAGCGACGCGTCGAAGTCCCGCGCACCGAGCTGGCCGCCGACCTCGTCCGGCGCGGCTGGTGGGCGGCGGGACGGCTTCGCCGAGCCGGCCTCCGGGTCGTCTGCTACGGCGTGTTCCTCACGGTGCTGCTGGCCCTGACGGTCGGGTACGCCCAGCTCGGCGTGCTCCTCGCGCTGGCCGGGGTCGCCGCCGTCGCCGCCTCGGTCGCTCTGCCCGCGCGGCGGCGAGCGGGCGCCGAGGTCGCGCGCCGGCTCCGCGGCGTCACCGCCGTCCGGGTCAAGGACCTCGACAAGCCGCAGCGCGAGCTCGTCTTCTCCCGTGGCCTGCCGTACGCGCTCGCTCTGGGCGAACTGGCGCCCTGGGTGGCTGCCTTCGACGGCCTCAAGCACCCGCCGCCGGTCTACTGGCACGCCGGCGACGTCCGCCCTGACCAGGCCGGATCCTTCGCGACGGCGCTCACCGGCACCTTCGCCGCCGCCCACCGCGCCCACCGGCTCGAGCTCGTGAGTGGTAAGGAGGGTTAGAACCCGCCTTACCACTCACGAGCCGGGACGCCGGGAAGCGCGGGGTCGTCGTAGGGTGGGGCCATGGCCGATCCCGAGCTCGTCCGATACACCCTCGACAACGGTCTGCGCGTGGTTCTCGCCCCCGACGCGACCGCGCCGGTGGTCGGCGTCAGCGTGCACTACGACGTGGGTTTCCGCTCCGAGCCGGAGGGGCGCACCGGTTTCGCGCACCTCTTCGAGCACCTGATGTTCCAGGGCTCCGAGAGCCTGGAGAAACTCGCGCACTTCCGGCACGTGCAGTCCAGCGGCGGGACCTTCAACGGGTCCACCCACCCGGACTACACCGACTACTTCGAGGTGCTCCCGAGCGCCGCGCTCGAGCGGGCGCTGTTCCTCGAAGCCGACCGGATGCGCGCGCCCAAGCTGACCGCGGAGAACCTGGCGAACCAGATCGACGTCGTCAAGGAGGAGATCCGGCTCAACGTGTTGAACCGGCCCTACGGCGGGTTCCCGTGGATCACCCTGCCGCCGGTGCTGTACTCGACGTTCCCCAACGCCCACAACGGCTACGGCGGCTTCGAGGACCTCGAAAGCGCCACGGTCGACGACTGCGCGGCCTTCTTCGACACCTACTACTCCCCGGCGAACGCCGTGCTCACGGTGGCCGGCGACTTCGAGGTCGACAACGCCAAGAAGCTGATCGAGGACCACTTCGGCGACGTCCCGCACCGGCCGGCGCCGCAGCGGCCGTCGTTCGCCGAGCCGCTGCCGACCACCGAGCTGCGCGGCGAGATCGAAGACGCGCACGCCCCGCTGCCCGCGCTCGGCATCGGCTACCGGATGCCGGATCCGATCAACGACGTCGACAGCTACCTGGCCTACCTCGTGCTGGCCGGCGTGCTCACCGACGGCGACGGCTCCCGCCTGCAGCAGCGGCTGGTCCACAAGGAGCCCCTGGTCGTCGACATCGGCGCCGGTGCCGGGCTGTTCGGCCCGTTCGAGGCCCGCGACCCCGATACGTTCACCATCACCCTGATCCACCCGCACGAGGTGCCCCGCGAGCGCGTGCTCGCCGCGCTGGACGACGAGCTGGAGAAGCTCGCCGAGACCCCGCCGAGCGAGGAAGAGCTGCGCAAGGTCACCGCCCGCTGGACGGCGAGCCTGCACTCCGAGCACGACAGGCTGGTGTCGCGGACCCTGGCCCTCGGCTCGTTCGAGCTGCTCTACGGCGACGCGTCGCTGGTGTACCGGCTCGCGGACCGGATGTCCGCCGTCACCGCGGAGGCCGTGTCGGCGGCGGCGAAGGCGCTGCGCCCGGACGCGCGCGCCGTGCTGGTGGTCAAGCCCGCTTCGGAAGGGAACAACGAGCAGTGACTTCAGCAACGCACCGCAGCGCGGAGGAGATCGGCCGCACCGCGCGGGGGCCGCGGCCGCTGCCGCCGCTCGGCGAGCAGCGGGCCGCCGCCGACCTGTCCCATGTGGACACGACGCTGGCGAACGGCCTGCGCGTGGTGGCCGTCCGCAAGGCGACCGTGCCGATGGTCGAGGCGCGCCTGTGGATCCCGTTCGCGGGCGACGACCCGCTGCACCCGGCGACGGCCGAGGTGCTCGCCGAGACGATCCTGACCGGCACGGCCCGCCGCAACCGCATCGAGATCGACGCCGAGCTGGCCCTGATCGGCGGCGACATCGGCGCGGGTGTCGACCCGGAGCGCCTGGTGCTCACCGGGTCCGCGCTGGCCGACAAGCTGCCGACGTTCCTCGACGTCCTCGGCGACGTCCTCACCGGCGCGACGTACGCCGACGAGGAGATCGCCCGCGAGAAGGAGCGGCTGGTCGAGCGGATCGCCGTCTCGCGCACCCAGCCGCGCACGATCGCGCGGGAGGCGCTGCAGAAGCACCGCTACGGCGACCACCCGGCCACGCGCGAGGTCCCGCGCGCCGAAGACGTCGCGGTCGTGACGCCGGAGCAGGTGCGGGCGCTGCACCAGGCGTCGGTGCTGCCGCGCGGTTCGGTGATGGTGCTGGTCGGCGACCTCGACCCGGCCGGTGTCGTCGGCGACCTGGAGAAGGTGCTCGGCGGCTGGGCGTCCGACCGCTCCGCCGTCCGGCTGCCGCCGCTGCCCGACCTGACCGGGCCGAGCGTGCTGCTGGTGCCGCGCGCGGGTGCGGTGCAGTCGCAGATCCGGCTCTCGGCGCAGACGATCCCGCGCACGGACCCGGGTTACGCGGCGCTGCAGCTGGCGAACCTGGCCTACGGCGGGTACTTCTCGTCGCGGCTGGTGGAGAACATCCGCGAGAACAAGGGGTACACGTACTCCGCGCACTCCGGCTTCGAGTTCACCGACGGCACGGCGGTGGTCAACGTCGACGCGGACACGGCGACCGACGCGACGGCCCCGGCGCTGCTGGAGACCCGCTACGAGCTGGGCCGCCTCGGCCAGGTCCCGCCGTCGGGCGACGAGCTGGAGTCGGTGCGGCAGTACGCGATCGGCTCGCTGCTGACGTCGACGTCGTCGCAGGCCGGGCTGGCCGGGCAGGTGCTGGCGCTGGCGTCGACCGGGCTGGGCCTGGAGTGGCTGAACGAGCACCCGGCGCGGGTGGCGGCGGTGACCGCGGACGACGTCGCCGAAGCGGCGCTGAAGTACTTCGCGCCCAAGCGGTTCACGGGCGTGGTGGTCGGCGACGCGGCGGTGCTGGAGCGCAAGCTCCTGGCGCTCGGCGACGTCGTCGTGGGCGAGCCGGCCTGATGTCGGTCCCGTTCACCCTGGGGGACCTGCCGACCCTGTCCCGGTCCACAGTGGACCGTCAGGAAGGCTTGCGCACCAACCCCGCACGGCTCGCTTCGCGCTGGCCGGACGCCCGGGTC
The DNA here is from genome assembly GCF_053605405.1 of Amycolatopsis sp. NPDC003861. Classification (NCBI taxonomy): domain Bacteria; kingdom Bacillati; phylum Actinomycetota; class Actinomycetes; order Pseudonocardiales; family Pseudonocardiaceae; genus Amycolatopsis; species Amycolatopsis sp. NPDC003861. Next base: position 1,096 of record NZ_JBSGJD010000324.1, on the reverse strand, counting down.
GTCCTCCTGGACGACGCCGGGCGCACCCCGGTGGCCGAAGGGGCGTCGACGCTGGCGTTCCGGAAGGCGATCGACTTCGGTGCTTCGCCGCCGGAGGACGCGGTGTTCCTCGGCGAGTGGCAGGACGTCGATTATTGGTCGCTGCCGGGCGGCCCGTCGGGCGCGGCCGACACGGTGAAGATGGCGGGCAGCTGGGGTTTCGTGGAGGAGGTCCCGCGCGCGGACGGCGAGGTCTGGGTCGAGCTGCGCGGCTACGGAGACCTCCTGGACGACACGTCGGCCGGGCTCTTCACGACGGCCCAGGCGTTGCGCTTCTGGCGGCGTCAGGCCCGGTTCTGTACGCGGTGTGGCAGCCCGACGGAGCTGATCCAGTTCGGCTGGGCGAGCAAGTGCACGAACGACGGGCGCGAGGAGTACCCCCGCACGGACCCGGCGGTGATCTGCCTGGTCCACTCGGCGGAGGGCGTGAACGGCTCCCACGTGCTGCTGGCGCGCCAGCCGATCTGGCCGGCGGGGCGGTACTCGATCTTGGCGGGGTTCGTCGAGGCGGGGGAGTCCCTGGAGGCGTGCGTGGTCCGGGAGATCCGCGAAGAGGTGGGCGCTTCGGTGTCCGACGTGCGGTACCTGGGCAGCCAGCCGTGGCCGTTCCCGAGGTCGATCATGCTGGGGTTCACGGCCCGGGCGGACCGCTCGATGCCGTTGGTGCCGGCGGACGGGGAGATCGAAGAGGCGCTGTGGGTCTCGCGCGCGGAGGTGCGGGAGGCGTTCGAGAACAGCGCCGACCGGGGCGCGGGTTCTCGCCCCACGCCGATCGCCGGCGGCGCGGCGGAGATCATCCTGCCGGGGAACTCGTCGATCGCCCGCGTGATGCTGAAGGCCTGGGCGGACGCGGAGGAGTAACCGCCCACCACCGAGCGCGACCATGAAACGGCCCCGGCTTCCCACCGGGGCCGTTTCGTTGCTCCCGGCGCACGGCCCGGCCCCCCAAGCGCCCCAATGTGGCGTTCGGTGCGTGGGATGCACCCAACGCCACCAAAACAGGGGTATTGTGAACACAACACAAAAAAAACAAAAAAAAAAAAAAAAAAAAAAAAAA
>NZ_JBSGJD010000323.1:0-9079 GCF_053605405.1 Amycolatopsis sp. NPDC003861 | reverse complement strand
GGGGCCGTCCGGCCGGGCGCCGCCGCCGCAAGAGCCAGCCGGAGGCGTTCGCCTTCCTCACGCCGTGGCTGCTCGGCGCGGTGGCGCTGACCGTCGGCCCGATGGTGGTCTCGCTGTACCTGTCGTTCACCGACTACGACCTGTTCACCTCGCCGGAGTGGGTCGGGTTCGGCAACTTCGCGCACATGTTCACCGGCGACGACCGCTACCTGCAGTCGGTCAAGGTCACGCTGATCTACGTGCTGGTTTCGGTGCCGCTGAAGCTGGCGGTGTCCCTGTTGGTGGCGATGCTGCTCAACACCCGCCGCGGCGCCAACGGCTTCTACCGAGCCGCGTTCTACGCGCCTTCGCTGCTCGGCGCGAGCGTCGCGGCGGCGCTGGTGTGGCGGGCGCTGTTCATGGGCGGCGGCCCGGTGAACAGCGTCCTCGCCTTCTTCGGCTGGCACACGCCGAGCTGGGTCGACGACCCGCAGTTCAGCCTCGCCTCGATCGTGCTGCTGGGCGTCTGGCAGTTCGGCGCGCCGATGGTGATCTTCCTGGCCGGGCTCAAGCAGATTCCGGCGGAACTGCACGAGGCGGCCGCGATCGACGGCGCGGGCGCGTTCCGCCGGTTCCGGCACATCACGCTGCCCATGCTCTCGCCGGTGATCTTCTTCAACCTGGTGATGGAGGCGATCCACGCCTTCCAGGCGTTCACCCCGGCGTTCGTCATCGGCGGCGGCCGCGGCGGCCCGGCCGACGCGGACCTGTTCTACACGCTCTACCTGTTCGAGGTCGGCTTCCAGGACTTCCGGATGGGCTACGCGTCGGCGATGGCGTGGGTGCTGCTGGTGGTCATCGCGATCGTGACGGCCGTCGTGTTCCGCACCGCGAAGCTGTGGGTCTTCTACGACGACGCGGAGGACCGGAAATGACGGTCCTGCCGCGGAGCGCCCGCTCGGCGGGCTGGCACGTGCTGTGCCTGGTCATCGTCGCGATCGTGCTGTACCCGCTGGTGTGGCTGGCGTTCGCGTCGGTCAAGCCGCCGGACGAGATCCTGTCCCGGCTCGCGCTGCTGCCGACCCGGTTCGTCTTCGACGGCTACCCGAAGGGCTGGGAGGGCGCGGCGGACGTCGGGTTCGGCCGCTTCTTCCTCAACTCGTTCCTGGTGGCCGGCCTGTCGGTGGCGGCGAACGTGCTGTCGTGCTCGCTGGCCGCGTTCGCCTTCGCCCGGCTGAAGTTCCGGTTCCGGGGCGCGCTGTTCGCGTTCATGATCACGACGTTGATGCTGCCCTATCACGTCACGCTGATCCCGCAGTACGTGATCTTCCAGCAGGCCGGCCTGGTGAACACGTTCGTGCCGCTGATCCTGCCGAAGCTGCTGGCGACCGAGGCGTTCTTCGTGTTCCTGATCGTCCAGTTCATGCGGGGCATCCCGCGCGAACTGGACGAGGCGGCGATCATCGACGGCTGCTCGGTCTACCGCACGTTCTGGCACGTGGTGCTGCCGCTGTCGAAACCGGCGCTGGTGACGACGTCGATCTTCACGTTCATCTGGACGTGGAACGACTTCTTCACGCAGATGGTGTACCTGAACGACACGGAGAAGTTCACCGTGCCGCTGGGGCTGCGGCTGTTCGTGGACACCAGCAGCGAGTCGAACTTCGGCGCGATGTTCGCGATGTCCGCGCTCGCGCTGGTCCCGATCGTGCTGTTCTTCCTCGCCTTCCAGCGGCTGCTGGTGGAAGGCGTCAGCACCAGCGGCCTGAAGGGGTGAAGTGATGCGAACGCAGTGGCGAACCGGGCTCGGCGACTTCTCGGACTGCCTGCTGGCGGGGCTGCTGGTCGCGCTGGCGTCGGTCCCGGTGGTGACGGCGGCTCCGGCGCTGGTGGCGGGCTGCCGGGTCCTCGACCGCACCCGCCGGGACGTGGGAAGTCCACTGTGGACGACGTTCTGGGCGGACTTCCGCGAGGCCGCGCGGGGCGGGGTGCTCTTCGGGCTGGGGTGCGTGGCGGCGGTGGTGGTGTTCGCGGTGGACCTCGAGGTGGTGGCGTCGATGCCCGGGGCGGGGGTGCTGAAACCGGCGCTGTGGGTGCTGGCGGTGATCGGAGTGGTGGTCGCGGTGCGGACGTGCGAGCTGGTGGCGACCGGGGGCCCGGCCTGGCGCCGGGCGATGTCGACCGCCGCCCGGGAAACCGCCGCCGACCCGAAGAACGCCGTGCTCCTCGCCGCGGCCATCGGAATCGCCGTCCTGCTCGTCTGGATGCTGCCGATCCTCGCCCTCGTGGTGGCCGGGCCGCTCGCCCTGGCCGCCGTCGCGACCGGTGGCCGCCGATGACGCCGGACGTCGTCGTCTTCGGCATGGCCGGCTACGCGGGCCAGCACCTGCGCCGGGCCCGCGCCCTGCACGACCGCGGCGAACTCGTGCTCGCCGGGGCGTGCGACATCCGCGAGCCGTCGCCGGAGGCTCGTGCGCTGCTCCCCGAAGGCGCCGTCATCACCCGGGACGCGGCCGAACTGCTCGCCCGCACCACCCCGGACATCGCCGTGGTGGCCACCCCGCCGCACACCCACCTGCCCCTGGCGAAGCTCGCACTCACCGCCGGCTGCCACCTGCTCGTCGAGAAACCGCCGGTGCTCGACCTCGCGGCCTTCGGCGAACTGGCCGAGCTGGCCCGCGGCCGCGCCTGTCAGACCGGCTTCCAGAGCTTCGGCTCCGCCGCCGTCCCCGTCGTCCGAGCGGCGATCGAAACCGGCGAGATCGGGACGGTCACCGGCATCGCCGCCGCCGGGGCGTGGATCCGGCGGGACCGGTACTTCGCCCGCGCCGAGTGGGCCGGCCGCCGCCGGGTCGGCGGGCAGGCGGTCGTGGACGGGGCGCTGACGAACCCGTTCGCCCACGCCGTCGCGACCGCCCTGCTGGTCAACGGCACCGCCGAGGACCTGCCCGAGCGGATCGCCGTGGAACTGTACCGGGCACGGGAGATCGAGTCCGACGACACCGCCTGCGCCCGGCTGAGCTTCGCCGGGGCTCCGGACGTCGTCGTCGCCGCCACCCTCGACGCCGAGGCCGACCACGAGCCGTACGTGCTGGTCCACGGCACCGAAGGCCGGATCCGCTGGCACTACAAGACGGATCTGGTCACCATCGGTGGCCGCCGGCGCACGGTCGCGCCGCCCCGCGACCTGCTGGCCAACCTCGTCGCGCGCGTCCGCGACGGCGAGCCGCTGCTGGCCCCACTGGCGGCCACCCGCGCGTTCACCGCGCTGGTGGCGGCGGTCCGCGACGCCCCCGAACCGCTGCCGTTGCCCGCCGAGTGGGTCCGGGCCGTGGACAGCGGGCCCGAACGGCACTTCGTCGTGCCGGGCGTGGACCGGGACGTCGACACCGCGGCCGAACGGCTCGCGCTCTTCTCCGAACTCGCCCTGCCCTGGACCGGCGCCGGCACGCGCGCCTGAACGAGATGAGGTGATGGCGGTGCGTCGCCACGCGATCGTCGGCCTGGGCTCCCGCGCCCAGCTGTTCGCCCGGGCCCTGGCCACGTCGCCGCGGGCCGAGCTCGCGGCCTTCTGCGACCACAACGAAACCCGCATGCGGGTCCACAACGGCTGGCTCGGTACCGAAATCCCCGGCTACCGGCCGGAGGACTTCACCGCGATGCTGGCGAAGGAACGCATCGACGTCGTCGTGGTGTGCACCCCGGACCACACGCACGCCGACTACGTCGTCGCCGCGCTGGAGGCCGGCTGCGACGTCGTCACGGAGAAGCCGATGACGACCGACGTCGAGGGCGCGCGCCGGATCCTCGCCGCCCGGCGCGAGACGGGCCGTTCGGTGCGGGTCGCCTTCAACTACCGGTACAACCCGGTGCACCGCCGGGTGCGGGAACTCCTGGCCGCCGGGGCGATCGGGGCGATCGGCTCGGTCGAGTTCAGCTGGCTGCTCGACACCGCGCACGGCGCCGACTACTTCCGCCGCTGGCACCGGGACAAGGCCAACTCGGGCGGCCTGCTCGTGCACAAGTCCGGCCACCACTTCGACCTCGTCAACTGGTGGCTCGGCACCGGCCCCGAAACGGTGGTCGCGCTGGGCCGGCTGTTCTTCTACGGCGACAAGACCGGCCACCGCACCGCCGGCGACCGGTTCGCGCTGGACCTCGAAGCCTCACCCCAGCTGCGCGCCCTCTACCACGACGCCGAGCGGGAGGACGGCTACGTCCGCAACCAGGACGTGTTCGGGCCCGGCGTCACCATCGAAGACGACCTGTCCGTGCTCGTGCGCCACCACGGCGGAGCGGTGCTGAACTACCACCTGCACGCGTACTCGCCGCGGGAGGGCTACCGCGTCGCGTTCTCCGGCAGCGAAGGACGGCTCGAACTGGACGTCCGGGAGAACGAGTACGCGGCCGGCGCCGAGCCGGTGGCGAAGCGGGCGCGGGCCCGGCTGACCGTGCAACGGCACTGGGAACCGGCGGAAGCCGTGTTCGACGGGCTCCTCGGGGACGGGCACGGCGGCGGCGACGAACGGATGCTCGCGGAGCTGCTCGGCGACGCCGAACCGGACGCGCTCGGCTGCGCGGCCGACCACGACGCCGGCCTGCAGGCCCTGCTCACCGGGCTGGCCGCGAACCGGTCCCTGGAAACCGGGCGGCCCGTGTCCGTCGGGGAACTGCTGGGGGAGATCGGGGAACCGGCGTGAGCCGGGCTGCGGTGGGGGACAGCACGCCGGAGGCGACCGAGGGGGCCGACGGCCGGGTGCGCGTCCGGCTCGGCGACGTCGTCCTGGCCGAGTACGTCGTCGAGCCGCCGACGCCGGCCGGGGACTCGCCCAAGCCGTACCTGCACCCGCTGCGCACCACCGCGGGGGAGGTCGTGACCGCCGTCCGGCCGCACGACCACACCTGGCACAACGGCCTGCAGTTCACCATGGCCCACCTCTCGGGCGAGAACTTCTGGGGCGGCCGCACCTATGTCCGCGGCCGCGGCTACACCCCGCTCGACAACAACGGGACCATCGGCCACGTCCGCTGGGAGAGCATCGACGACGCCGGCGGGCACTGCGAGCTGCGGCACGAGCTGGCCTGGCGCACCGCGGCCGGACGGCGCTGGCTCACCGAACACCGGACGCTGCGGTTCGGCGACGTCTCGCTGCGCGGCGGGCACTGGACGCTCACCTGGTCCAGCCGGCTGCGCAACACCAGCGGTCACGAGCTGCGCTGGGGGAGCCCGGTCACCGAAGGGCGCGACACGGCCGGCTACGGCGGCCTGTTCTGGCGCGGGCCGCGCTCGTTCGTCGGCGGCACGGTCCGGACGTCGGACGGGAAGTCCGCGGCCGACGCGATGGGCCACCGGGCGCCCTGGCTCGCTTTCACCGGGCAGCACGACGAAAGCCTGCGGACCTCGACGCTGCTGTTCGCCGACAGCCCGGACAACGCCGCCCACCCGACGGCCTGGTACGTCCGTGCCGAACCGTTCCCCGTGGTCAGCTTCGCCGCGACCTACCACCGGCCGTGGCTGCTCGAACCGGGCGAGGAGCTGGCCCTGACCCACCACGTCGTCGTCATCGACGGCGCCCCGGACGCGGCCGGGCTCGCCCGGCACGCCGCGCGGGTGCTCAGGAGACCGGACACCGACTAGAGGAGCCGACATGCGCTGGAAGGCTTTCGCGGGGTGCTTCGCCCTGCTCGGACTGACGCTCACCGCGGCACCCGCCCAAGCCCACGGCCGCGACCCCGGCCGGGTCGTCCTCGGCGACCACGACGGCTGGGCGGCCGCGACCACCGGCACCACCGGCGGTTCGGCCGCCGCCCGCGAAGACGTCCACACGGTGACCAAGCGCTCGGAACTCGCGGCCGCGCTGGCCGCGCACCCCGGTGCACCGAAGATCATCTACGTCCGCGGCACGGTCGAGGGCAATGTGGACGCGGCCGACCGGCCGATGAGCTGTGAAAGTTTCGCCGATCCGGCGTACAGCCTTCCGGCCTACCTGGCGGCGTACGACCCGGCCACCTGGGGGCGAGTGCCGCCGTCCGGGCCGCTGGAAGAAGCGCGCGAGCGGTCGCAGGCCAACCAGGCGAAGCAGGTCGTCCTCGACGTCGGACCGAACACCACGATCGTCGGCCTCGGGCGCGACGCCACGCTGCACGGGCTCACCCTGCGCGTCACCGGCGACAACGTCATCCTGCGGAACCTGCACTTCTCCGACGCCCACGACTGCTTCCCGCAGTGGGACCCCTTGGACAGCGCCGACGGCAACTGGAACTCCGAGTACGACAACCTCGACCTGGCCGGCGCGACGCACGTCTGGGTGGACCACAACGAGTTCAGCGACGGCGGGAACGACCGGCAGCCCACGTACTTCGGGCGCAAGTACGAGGTCCACGACGGCCTGCTCGACATCGTCAACGGCGCCGACCTGGTCACGGTGTCCTACAACCGGCTGCACGACCACGACAAGACCATGCTGATCGGCAACACCGACAAGCCCACCTACGACGTCGGCAAGCTGCGGGTCACCGTGCACCACAACCTGTTCTCCGAGATCGGGCAGCGCGCGCCGCGGGTGCGGTACGGCCAGGTGCACGTCTACGACAACCTCTACTCGATCGAGGACCCGGCCGCCTACACGTATTCGCTCGGCGTGGGCGTGGAGTCCCGGATCCACGCGGAGAACAACTTCTTCCGGATCCCGGCCGGGCTGCCGCTGGGCCAGCTGGTGCACTACTGGAAGGGAACCGTGCTGCACGCGACCGGCACGCTGGTCGCCCAGGGCACCCGGTGGCCGCGCGCGGTCGACCTGCTGGCCGAATACAACGCGGCGAACGACCCGGACCTGGGTTCGGACGTCGGCTGGACGCCGGCCCTCGTCGAACGCCTCGATCCCACCTGGGCCGTTCCGGCGCTGGTCCTGACGGCCGCCGGGCCCGGCCGCTGACCTTCGACAGTTTCGGCGTTTTCTGAAAACGCGCGCCGGCGGCGACCATCCGGGCGACATGCGTGCCGCTGCGGCGAACGACATTGACACGGCCTGTCCGCAACCCGAAACTCGGGATCGAGAAAGCGCTTTCACAACCCGGTCGGACGTTTTCCATCAGCGCCGATTGAACGCACGAGACCAGGGAGTGATGAATGGTTCCTCCAGCGATGTCCCGGATCATCCGGGTGGTGGCGGTCGCCGCGCTCGCCGTTTCGGCGGCGGTCGGCACGGGCGCCACCGCGTCGGCCGCGTCGTGGCCGACCCCGAGCGGCAGCGTGCCGGTGGGCGCGACGATCAAGGTCACCAGCGGCACCTACGACGGCGGGCTCAAGCGGTTCTACGGCACCGGCGACCTCGGCAGCGGCGGCCAGGACGAAGGCCAGAGCCCGCTGTTCCAGCTGGCCAACGGCACCACGCTGAAGAACGTCGTCCTGGGCAGTCCCGCCGCGGACGGCGTGCACTGCCTCGGCACCTGCACGCTGCTCAACGTCTGGTGGGAGGACGTCGGCGAAGACGCCGCGACCTTCAAAGGCACCTCCGCCTCGCAGACGATGACCATCGACGGCGGCGGCGCGCGCAAGGCCTCGGACAAGGTGTTCCAGCACAACGGCCCCGGCACGATGTACATCCGCAACTTCCAGGTCAACGACTTCGGCAAGCTGTACCGCTCCTGCGGCAACTGCAAGACGCAGTACAAGCGCAACGTCGTCGTGGACAACGTCACCGCCACCGTGCCCGGCAAGACGCTGGTCGGCATCAACACCAACTACGGTGACACCGCCAAGCTGACCCGGATCACCATCGTCGGGGATTCCAGCCGCAAGATCGTGCCCTGCGAGAAGTACAAGGGCGTCACCAGCGGCGAGCCGACGAAGATCGGCAGCGGCCCGGACTCGACGAACTGCCTCTACACCGCGGCCAACATCACCTACCAGTAACCGACCCGCGCCGGGGGTGCCGGCCGCCGTCCGGTACCCCCGGCGCGTTCCACCGTGGAGGCGCCATGTTCAAGACCCTGCTCGTCGCATCGGTGGTGGCGGGAGCGTCGCTGATCGCTCCGGCCGCCGAGGCCGCGGCGGCGAACGTCGTCGTGGCCAAGGACGGTTCCGGCAACTACACGACCGTCCAGGCCGGCATCAACGCCGTTTCGGCCGGCGGCACGATCTCGATCAAGCCCGGCACCTACCGCGAGGTCGTCTCGGTGCCGTCCGGCAAGACCGGGATCACGATGCGCGGCACCACCGGGAAGGCCGCCGACGTCGTCGTCGACTACGACAACGCCAGCGGGACGAAGAAACCCGACGGCTCGACGTACGGGACGTCCGGCAGCGCGACCGCGACGATCGCCGCGAACGGCTTCACCGCCACCGCGCTGACCTTCCGCAACTCCTTCGACCGGGGCGCCCACCCGGAGATCAAGGACACCCAGGCGGTCGCGGTCAAGACCACCGGCGACCGGATGGTTTTCGACAACGTCACCTTCCTCGGCCACCAGGACACCCTGTACGCCGACACCGCGGCCGTCGGCACGGTCGGCCGCCAGTACTACCGCAACTGCGCCATCAGCGGCGACGTCGACTTCCTCTTCGGCCGCGCTACGGCGGTGTTCGACCGGGTGACGATCACCGCGCTCGACCGCGGTTCCAGCAGCAACAACGGCTTCCTGACCGCGGCCAGCACCCGGCGGTCGAACCCGTACGGCTTCCTGATCACCGGCAGCAAGGTGGTCAGCTCGGCCGCCAACGCCAGCTTCTACCTGGGCCGCCCGTGGCACCCGGGCGGCGACGTCGACGCCATCGCCCAGGTCCTGATCCGCGAGACGTCCCTGCCGGCGGCGATCAAGCAGGCGCCGTGGACCGACATGTCGGGCTTCTCCTGGAAGGACGCCCGGTTCACCGAGTACCGCAACACCGGCCCGGGCGCGGGGAGCGGTGCCGACCGGCCGCAGCTGCCCGCCGCACAGGCCGGCAACTACACCCCGCAGAAATACCTGGCCGGCAGCGACGGGTGGAACCCCGTGCACTGACCCCTTCGTGAGTGGTAAGGCGGGTTCTAACCCGCCTTACCACACACGACCGGCGCCGGGGCCGGGCGGGGGAGACCCACCCCGGTCGGAAGATCAC
>NZ_JBSGJD010000322.1:0-9118 GCF_053605405.1 Amycolatopsis sp. NPDC003861 | reverse complement strand
CCGCTGCGTCGCGCGGCCGCGGAGCAGGCCACGACCCGGTTCGCCGAAAACACCGCGGCCGGCGCCAGGAGCGGTGTTTCCGCGGCGGCGCCGGCGGCGACAACCGGCCAGTCCGGGCACCACAGCACCAGCAGCCGCGGCGCGTCGTTCACGCTCATCCCGCCACCTCGATCAGCGGCCGCCGGGCTTGTCGCTTCCCGGCGGCAACGGCGCCGCCGGGGCCGGGCAGCTGCAGCGGGATCGACTGCGGGCGTGTGGCGGCGCCGCGGCCGCGGCTGGTGGCCACGACGTCGCAGGCTTGGAGATAGCCGTAGCCGTCGGAGGTGGTGCCACGCCAGGTGTGGCCGGACAGGCGCAGTTCGACATCCGCGCTCGGCCAGGGGCCGGCGGCGAGGAGAACAGCACCGCGGGTACGCAGCCGGCCGGCGAGCCGCTGTGCCAGCTGCGGCGAAGCGCTGCGGCACACCGTCGGGCCCGCCACGATCAAGTCGAAGCCGTCGACCAGCGCCGAGAGCACGGCTACCAGCTCCGCACCCGGGTCCGGGACCAGCGCCATCCGGTCCAGGTCGACGCCCAGTTCGGCGGCTGCGACCAGGCCGACGTCGGGCATCCCGGCGACCGCGGCCCACGAACCGACCTGGGTCGCCTCGGCCAGCAACGCCAGCACCAGCGGCGTCGACCCGAGAACCGAGACCGTGCTGCCCCGCCGCAGCCCAGCGCCGGGCAGCAAAGCTCCGAGCGCCGGCAGCACCGGAAGTGCCTCGGTGGGCCCTGTGGTGTCTGGGCTGGGATGGCGGAGCTGGGAGGCCGTGCGGATGCCGGCGATCGCGGCGAGCTCCGCGAGCGCTTCCGGTTTCGCCACTGCCACTCACCTCCAGCACCACGAGCCCGCACCGGAGACATCCGCGCACCACGGCACGGGCGAACCCGACCACTCTCCTCGAACACCTGTTCGGAGGATGCGAGATTACTGCCGCCCTGTCAAGCCGACCCACCCAGCTTCACTCACTCAGGCGTGAAGGTCAGCGCAGCGCAGTCGAGACTGCACCGATAGTCGCCGATCAGGGCATTGACCTGCACGGACACGGCGCGAGTGGGCCGATCGGGTTACCGTCGGAGCAGGCCGTTGGCGTCGGGACGGAGGTCCGCATGGCTCGTCGAGACGACGCTTCGCGCGTGCCGGCCTGGGTCAAGCCGATGCTGGCCAAACCGGATGGCGGCCGGCTGCGCAGCGGGTCCGAATGGGCGTATGAGTACAAGCTGGACGGCTACCGCGCGGCCATGCGCATCGGCGCCGACGGCACGACAGTGCTCGCCAGCCGCAACAACATCGATTTCACCGCCGAGTTCGCCGACCTCGCCGACGTCCTCGCTCCCGCGCTGGACGGTCAGGCCGCGTACCTGGACGGTGAGGTCGTCGTCTACGACGCCGACGGCCGGATCGACTTCGAGCTCATGCAGGAACGCCGCGGCCGCTACGTCAAGCACCACAGCTCCCTGCGCCGCGACGAGCCGTTCAACGACATCGCGGTCCGCTTCCTCGCCTTCGACCTGCTCCAGCTCGGCAACCGCAGCCTGCTCACCAGTCCCTACGACCAACGCCGAGAGTTGCTGACGAGCCTGCCGATGCCCGACCCCTACCGCGTCTCCGTCGTCCGCGCCGTCACCTTCGACGAGCTGGCCGCCGACCGCTACACGCCGGCCGACTTCCTCGCCCACGCCGCATCCGCCGGCTACGAGGGCGTCGTCGCAAAACTGCGCAACTCCACCTACGTTCCCGGCCGCCGCCCGGACTCCTGGCTCAAACACCCGTTCATCCAGACCCAGGAAGTGATCATCTGCGGGTGGCGGCCCGGGCAGCGCAGCTTCGCCGGCACCCTCGGCGGGCTCCTGCTCGGCGCGCACGACCCCGAGTCCGGCGCGCTCGTCTACATCGGCGACGTTGGCACCGGCTTCAGCCAAGCCGCCCGCGCCGACCTGCTCACCGAGCTTCAACCCCTCGAACGTCGCACGCATCCCTTCGCCGCCGCGCCGCCGCGCGAGGACGTCCGCAGCGCCCACTGGGTCCAACCCGACTTGATCGGCGAGATCGTCTACCGGCAATTCACCCGCGCCGGCCGCGTCCGCCACACCGCGTGGCGCGGCCTTCGCGCCGACAAGAAACCCTCCGACGTCCTCGCCCCTCGATCCGTCCACGCACCCGCCGCGGCGCCAGCCGCAAAACCCATTCCATCCGAGTCAGCGTCACCGGCACCGGTCGGCCAGCGCATCACCGTTCAAGCAGGCAAACGACGCCTCACCTTGTCCAACCTGGGCAAGCCGCTCTACCTTGACGGCTTCAGCAAGGGCGAGGTGATCAATTACTACTCCCGCATCGCCGACGTCCTGCTGCCCCACCTGTCGGGCCGGCCGGTGACGTTCATCCGGTTCCCCGACGGCGTCGGCGGGCAGCAGTTCTTCGAGAAAAACGTCTCACGAGGTGCGCCCGACTGGCTGCCCACGGTCCGGCTGCCCAGCACTGGCAGCCGCTCCGGCCGCGGCGAAGGCGAGATCGAATACGCCTTGCTCGACGAACTCGCCTCCCTGGTGTGGGCCGCGAACATGGCCGCCCTGGAGTTGCACGTCCCGCAGTGGCAAGTAAACGCCGACGGCCGGCGGCTGCCGCCAGACCGGCTGGTATTCGACCTCGATCCCGGACCAGGTGCCTCGATCGTCCATTGCTGCCGCGTCGCCGAACGCCTCCGCGACCTGCTCCTCGTTGACGGCCTGACGCCGTTCGCGAAAACGTCCGGCTCGAAGGGCATGCAGCTCTACGCCGCAATCGACACCGATGACCCCGCTGCCCCCTCGGCCTATGCCAAGAAGCTCGCGCAACGGCTCGCCCGCGAAACCCCGGACGCGGTGACCGCCGTGATGGCCAAGACCCAGCGCGCCAACCGTGTGTTCATCGACTGGTCCCAGAACAACCCAGCTAAAACCACTGTCGCGCCCTACTCCCTGCGCGGCCGCGACTACCCGACCGTGTCCACCCCAGTCACCTGGGTGGAAGTCGAAGCCTGCCGCCACATTGCCCAGCTGACGTTCACCGCCGACGACGTCCTCGACCGCGTCGATCGCCACGGAGACCTGCTCGTCAGCCTGGGCGACACACGAGCCGAGCTGCCCGACCGACAAGCCCGGGGACTCCCAGGCCGCCGTTGAGTTGTAGCGGACCGTCAAGGCCCTTGGTAATCGGCCGTCGCGGCCGTGCCGCAGGGCAAATATGGTCGTACCGGCCTGGCCGATGCGCGATCATACGTCCATGGACGCCCGCCGCCTCAGAGTCATCAGTCAGCTTCCCGTCGCTGAACGCTTCTCTGTACTCGGTGAAGGCCTGGAGCTACTGGCCGACAACGTCGCCACGCTCGAGCGAGACGCCAGAACACTCAGCACCTCTGGCAGCTATCGCGGCGCCGCAGTCCTCCGGTGTTTCGCCGACGAAGAAGCCGCGAAGGTCATGATCCTGCTCGACCTCGCCCGCGCCGGCTGGAAGAATCACACCACCGTCAAGTCGTGCATGGCGAATTTCTACCAACACCTCGCCCGAGGCCTGTACGTTCGAGCCTATCGGGGCTCGCCTGCAGACCTCGCGGAGGTCCGCAGATACGTCGATGGTCTACGGCAGCAGTACTACTTGGACGGCCCCATGGAGATGGATTGGATCTTCGGCAACGAGATCACAACCGACCGCGAAGAGCGGCTGTACGTCGACTACGTCGTCGACGAGAACGACGAGGGCCGATGGACCGGCCCCGCCGATCGCTTCGCATACGTCGATGAAGACTACATCTCTTCAGCACCGACGAGCACCATATCCGCGCTGACGACTGCGATGCATCAGATCGGCCTCCTCAGCGAGGCAGGACTCAATGCCACCCGCGAAGTATGGGATGGTGTGATCGTCGACGACACCATGCGATGGACAGAACTTAGACAGCTCAATATCGCCGTCATTACCAAACTCCAGTCAACTTATCTTGAGTACACCGACCAAGACACCGAAACTCTGAGAGACGTCGTGAACAACTGGGGCTTTCCTCTCGCAGACCTCGATCTCACTCTCATAGAAGTGGATCGAGCAGACCTGCAAGAGGCACGCCAACGACAACTGGCACGCGAAATGGGGATGCTTGACGGCTTCGAAGGCGGCTACGACCACTTTTGACCAGGCTATCTAGTTAGGCGCCATGTGAGGGAATATGCAGATGGCGGTGAGCCCTACTCGCAACTGCCAGCACTCGTCGCCGATGGTGTTCAGAGCTCGCAGGGGCCCGGCTAACTATCCACAGATTGTCCACACCTCAAACCACCGGTGGATAAGTCGACTTGATCCGATCGTCGTCGATGGACTCCGCCGAGATCATGGCTCTCTTCCGTCGACCTATCAGATGCGCAAACAGCACCCGATCTTGCCTGCAACCGTTCACCTTGCGCTGCTTTCGACCTCGCCCCTGGCTTCCACGGTGTCGAGGCCAAGCGCCATGTGCGGTCAGTACTTCCAGGCCGAGCCGGTGCCGCGATACTGCTCGACCGGGATCGGGTTGATGCCCTCGCGCATCTGGTCGGTGTAGAGGATGCCGTGCAGGTGGTCGACCTCGTGGGCGACGAGGCGTGCGACGCCGCGCTCGAACACGGTGATCTTCGTCTGGCCGTCGATGGTGGTGTGCTCGACGTCAATCATGTGCGAGCGCGGGACTTGCCCGCGGACATCGAAGAAGGACAGGCAGCCCTCGTACTGCTCGTCGACGTCGCCGGCGGACTCGATGATCGTCGGGTTGAACAGGGTGATCGTCTCGCCATCCGGCGTGCGGACGATCGCCGCGGCCCGGTCGATCCCGATTTGAGGCGCGGCAATCCCCATCCCTTTGCCGAACGTGTGGGCTTGGGCGACGCGTTCGCACGCCGAGTTCAGCTCGGTCACCACGCGGCGGGCGTCCTCGGCCTCGGCTGGGAGGTCGAAGCGGCGGGCGACGCGGCGCAGGGCTGGGTCGGTGTCCTGCACGATGCCGAGCGACGCCATCACCTCGCTCGGCGCGGGCGGCGGCCCGTCGACGGCTGCGGCACGGCCGCGGAAGTCCCATTCGAGGCGGTAGCGGGCGTGCAGCGGCGGGTCTTCGCAGGACCAGGAGAACACGTGCCGGTCGCCGGTGGCGTCACGAGCGATGGCGGTGGCGAACGGCATGGCTTGAGCGGTCATCGAGGTGTGCAGTCCCCACACAGCAGCCGAGAGGTCCGCGGGGAAGTCCAGGCACACCGACAGGGTGCGGGTCGGGAGCCGGACGGCGCGCTGGAACCAGTTGCCCCAATGGACTTCGCTGACCGTGTACTCGTACTCGATCCAGCAGGATTCCCCGGGATACAGCGGAAAGTGCCCGCGTTCGCCGGCGAAGAGCAGCCAGACCTCCTTGAACGCGTCGCGGTCGTGATGGGGAGTCCAGTCCATCGCGTCCGCACGGTTCTGGCCGTGCCAGGCGTGCAAGTTGATTTCGTCCCAGGCGAGCGGGTTTTCGCTGTAGAGCTGGTTCGAGCGTTCCGGGTCGCCGGGGTAGCGGTCGACGGAGATACGGATCAGGTAGCGGGTGATCGGTTCGGTGCCTTCGTTGACGAGGTGGCGCCGCTGGGTGAGCCGGTAGACGCCATCGTCGTAGCGCAGGGTCGCGTCGTCGTGATCGACCACGAGGCTTCCGGCTCCGACCGTGGTGTCGGGCACCGACGGAACGGCGGGTCGGACTTTCGCCGGGCGGTGGGCTTCGAAATCGCGGAACGCGGTGTGCAGGGCACCGCCGGCGCGTAGCGCGATTTCGGCGTGCCCGGCGAAGGCCTCGGAGGGGCGCTCGGTGCCGGAGAGCACCTTAGACACGTAGGAACGGTCATAGCCCATCGCCTTGGCCAGGGCGGCGCGGGAAAAGCCGCGTACGTCGCGCCAGCGCTCCAGTTCGACAGCGAAGACGTTCACCTCGTGGTCGGCTCCGCCGGTGTCGGTGGTGCTGGTCGCGCCCGTCGTCATCGTCGTCTCCGCCGTTCGGGAACCGTGAGTGTGCGTGAACGCACCGTGAGTCGCTTCTCAGTCTAGTTGCCCACCGTCGGCTCGCGGTGTCCTTGATCTCGCAGCGCACACCGACGTACCCGATCCGTTGACGGAAACGGCGGTGGTCGTGAGCTGACAGGTGGCCGATCAGCGCGAGGAGGGGCAAGTGGACACCCAGAGCGGGAGTGAGGACTCGACGCGTCCGGTGCGGGTTGGGGTGGTGGGGCTGCGACACGGCATGCGCCACGTGGCCGGCTTCCACGCCGTCGACCGGGCGGACGTCACCGCGGTGTGTGACCTGGATCCGGAGAGGACACGGTCAGCACTGCGCACGGCGTCGCCGGGATGCCGCGCGGTGAGCTGGACGGAGATGCTTGAGGGCGGCGTGGCGGACGCGGTGGTGGTGTCGCTGCCCAACGATGCGCACGCTGCCTACGCTCGTGAGGCGCTGCAAGCGGGTCTGCACGTCGCGGTGGAGAAGCCGCTGTGCGTGACCGGAGCCGAGGCGCTCGACCTCGCGGAGCTGGCCGAGTCGAACGGGCTGGTTTTGGCGGCATTGCACGACTTCCGGGTCGATCGGGCGCACTGGGCCGCCCGCGAACTGGTCCGCACCGGCGCGCTCGGACACGTCTACGCCGCGCGAACCCGCTGGTTGCGGCGGGACAACGCTCCGGGCTCGTGGTACCGGGACCGGGCTCGCGCCGGCGGCGGGGTGCTGCTGGACCTGGGCACTCACCGCCTGGATCTCGCGCTGTGGATGCTGGACTTCCCGCAGGTACTCGATGTGCGCGCGGTGACCAGCCGAGCGCTGCTGCAGAGCCGTGACGACGGCGGCGACGTCGAGGACAGCGTCGCGGCGTGGCTGGAGCTGGACGGCGGAACCACAGTGCACGCGGAGATGTCGTTCCTGGGGCACCTGCCGCGTGCGGAAGACGTGCTGCTTGAACTGCGTGGTACCGAGGCGAGTCTGCGTGTGAGCAACGTCGGCGACTCCTACCGCGACTACGCCCTCACGGTGTTCCGCGGCGGCCAGGGTGCCCACGAGCAGGTGAGCTACCCGGTGCTTCCCGACGCGCCCTCGCTCTATGCCGACTTCGTCGCCGCAGTCGCCACCGGCACCCCCGTGCTCTGTCCCGGCGACCAGGCTGCCGCGGTCGCCGAGCTGATCGACCGTCTCTACGTCGCCGCCGGCCGATGAGCGCCGCCCTGGACACCGCGCCGCCAGAGCGGGTTCTCGACGTCGACCTAGACACGCTGCTTGCGACGGCCGGCGGGGTGAGCGCGCTACGAGCCCGGGTGGAAGACGCGCTGAATCGGCATAACCTTCGGGTGCACCTGGTTGTGCTGTGCCACGGCACCGATCCGCAGCGGTTCACGACCACCGCACGGCTATACCGCGCGCTGAGCCCGGCGCTGCGGACCGACCGGGTCGAACTGGTCGTCTCCTACCAAGGCGGCCCGGCGCCGCGCGAACTGACCGACCTGCTCGAGCCCGATGCCTCCGTGTGGTCCGAGCATCCCGAGCTGGCCGGCCCGGACGGCGCCCTGCTGCCGCGGGTGGGCAAGACCGAGCACCTGCTGGCCTGCCTGGCCATGCTGCGATCCCAGCCGAGCAACCCCGACCGGCAGTTCGTGGTGTTCCTTGACAGCGACTACCTCGTCTACGACCCGGTCGACGCGGTGGCGCTCTACGCCCCCTGGGTCCTGGGCTTCTCATCCCCGGACGGCGGCGCTCCCGCCGAGGCCCGGTTCACCGGTCTGGAGGTCGCCAAAGGCGGCGGACTGCGGCTGGTGGCGGACGCGGAGCTGACGACGAACGCAAGCACCGATCGGACGCTGAGCTTCCTGGATCTGCTCGACGCTGCCATGGCGCGCGCCGTGCCGCACGCCCCCGCCGTAAGCGCGACGCTGCCAACGGGCGCCGTCCCGACACCGCAAGTGCTGGAGCGCACACTGGCCCCGGCGCTGCTGGCCGAGCTGACCACAGCGATGGGCCGCTACACCCAAGCCGGCGGCCGGTCCTCGCGCGGGCTATCGCAGTACCTGGCCAGCCGCAACGCACACCCGCTGGAACAGGCCCTGACCCGGTTCCCGTTTCTGCTACACGGCGACCAGGGCGCCACACTGGCGGCCTGGTCGGCGATGCCGCTGGCGCCGGGCTACGGGCTGGAGCTGTCGTTCCTGGCCGCAGCCCTGCGCTCGGGCCGGAGCCGGGTGGCCTCCGTCGTGACGCTGCCGCACGCGCACCTGCCGAAGAACGACCGGAGCAACTTCGCGCTCGGCGTCGAGATGTTCGCGCTCCTGCAGCAGCTGATCGGCGCCGACCATCCCGCCGGAGCGCCCGGGCGTCCCGTGCGGCGTGCCTCGGCCACCCCGCTGGGCTACCGGTTCGTCGACCTCGACCCCTCCCCGCCGGTGCCCGCGCTCTACCCGCCCCTGACCGCCTGGACGACCGTTGAGGAGAACCGGCGATGACTCCCAGCCTGCGTGTCGGCGTGCAGTACACGCCCCGCGCCGATCAGAACATCAGCAGCATCGTGCGCGCCGCCGTCGAAATCGAGGCGATGGGCTACAACACGATCTCGCTGCCGGACCACCTCACCCGCGCCGACGGCGGGCGGCTTGTCGCGCTGCCCGACCCGGTCGCGCTGCTGGCGCGGCTGGCCGCCGACACCCGCACGATCGGTCTGGGCACGATGACCCTGCTCGACGCGCTGCGCCACCCCGCCCAGATCGTGCGCAGCGCGGCCACGCTGCAACGGATCACCGCCGGGCGGTTCGAGCTGGGCCTGGGCGCCGGCTGGCTCGGCAGCGACCTGGCCGTGCTCGGCACGACCGCCCGGGCCCGCATGAACACCCTTACCCGCACGCTCACCCTGCTCCGGTGCGCCTGGCCCGGTCCCGGCTCACCGGACACGCGAGAGGGCGCCGACGACGTCGAGGCCCGGGCGGCGGTGGCGGCGAGCGCCGCCGGTGTCCCGGCGCCGGCGCTGGTCGTGGCCGCCCGCGGCCCCCGGCTGCGGCGGCGGCCCGCCGCGACGGGCGAGGTCG
>NZ_JBSGJD010000321.1:0-9180 GCF_053605405.1 Amycolatopsis sp. NPDC003861 | reverse complement strand
GGGGGGCCTCCCCGCCCTGGTCCACTCTTTCCAAAACCCCCTGCCCCCCGCTGTGCACACCTTTTCGTGTGTTTTAAGGCGGGTTCTAACCCGCCTTACCACTCACGACAGTGCGGCAGGTGTCAGAAGCTGCGCATGCCGGCCATCAGGCTGCGCAGCTCCACCGTCAGGTAGTTGCTGTGCGACAGCAGGGACATCAGCTGGCTCAGCGTCGTCCAGAGGAACCGGTCGTCGGGCTCGGGGGCGAAGCCGTCCTCGACCTCGATCACCAGGTAGCGGTTCTGCGCGTGGTAGAACCGGCCGCCTTCCTCGGAGTGCACGACGTCCAGCCGCACGCGGCCGGTCGGGGCGGCCAGCGCGTAGTCGAGGTAGGCCGGGCGGTGCTCCGCCGGCGCGTCGGCGTAGTTGCCGGGCTGGCAGTGCACGGTCGCGGTCAGCTCGGCGATGTTGAGCGTGCCGGCGTCGCTGCGGGCCTGCACCAGCGCGTGCAGCGTGCCGCCGATCCGCTTGACCAGCAACGCGAGCAGGCCCGACTGCCGGGGCGCCACCAGCGGCTGGGTCCACGACGTGACCTCGCGGTTGCTGGCCTGCACCGACACCGCGACGACGTCGAAGTACTTGCCGTCGCGGTGGTCGATGACCTCGTGGCCGAGCTGCCAGCCGTCTTCGACGATCTCCTTGAGCGGCACCCGGCGCTGCACCAGCTCCTGGCGGGCGCGCACCTCGGTGAGCCAGCTCAGGACGTGCCCCGGCTCGTGCCGGGGCCGGCCGCGGCCGGACAGCGAACGGTGGACCGCTTCGGCGAACGAGCCGTCGCCGTCGGTCCGGTCGTCCGGCCGCGACAGCGCTGGCGGGACGCACGCGAGGACGGTCCGGGAGTCCATGTTCACCATGTGGTCCAGCCGCAGCAGGCGGCGGATCTGGTCGAGCGTCAGCCAGCAGAAGTCCTCGTCGAGCGGGACGTCGTCGTCGGTCTCCACGACGATGTTGCGGTTGCGCTTGTGCAGGAACCACGACCCCTGCTCGGACTGCAGGCCGTCGAACAGCACGCGGCCGCGGGAGCCGGGCCGGAAGTACTCCATGTACTTGGTGGCCGCGCCGCCGTGGACCTTCATGTAGTTGCTGCGGGTGGCCTGCACGGTCGGCGAGATCTGCAGGCCGTTGATGTTGCCCGGCTCCATCTTCGCCTGCATCAGGCAGTGCGGGACGCCGTCGAACCGCTTGACGAGGATGCCGAGCACGCCGATCTCCGGCTGCACGATGATCGGCTGGGCCCACTCGCTCACCCAAGGCCGGTCGGTCCGCACGCGCAGGCCCTCGACCGAGAAGAACCGGCCGCTGCTGTGCACCAGGTTGCCGGTGTCGGGCTCGAAGTCCCAGCCGGACAGGTCCGCGAACGGGATCCGGTCCACCCGGAAGCTGTTCGCGCGCGCCCGCGCGTTGAACCAGGAGTGGAAGTCCGCCATGGACATGACCGCGTCGTCGGGGCGTCCGTCCCGGGCCGTGTCCTCGTGAATCGCGCTGTGGACCACGTCACTCCCTTCCTCGGCGTCCGGCGAGCGTAGGACGGCCGCGCCGCGGCGGGCATCCCCCGACCTGATAGGACGGTCGAGGCGCTATCAGGACGAGGGATGCCCGGAGCCTGCGCGCGGTCCTAGCGTGAAGGACGGACAACGCCCGAACCGCGCGAAGGAGATCCGGTGGCCCCACTGCGCATCGGGATCATGGGCTGCGCGAGCATCGCCGTCCGGAAGCTGCTCCCGGCCATGGCGGCCCGGCCCGGCACGGAGGTCGCGGCGATCGCCAGCCGGGACGCCGGCAAGGCCGCGGACACCGCCCGGGGCTACGGCTGCCGCGCGGTCGAGGGCTACTCGGCGCTGCTGGACCTCGACGACGTCGAAGCCGTCTACCTCCCGCTGCCGAACGCCTCGCACGCCGAATGGATCGAGCGGGCGCTGGCCGCCGGCAAGCACGTGCTCGCCGAGAAACCCTTGACCACCAGTGTGTCGCGGACCCGCGAGCTGATCGCCGCCGCCCGGTCGGCCGGGCTCGTGCTGATGGAGAACGTCATGTTCCTCCACCACGGCCAGCACGTGGCGGTCCGGAAGCTGCTGGCCGACGGCGTCATCGGCGAGCTGCGGGCGTTTCACGCCGCGTTCGCCGTGCCGGCCCGGCCGCCCGGCGACATCCGCCACCGCGCCGACCTCGGCGGCGGGGCCCTGCTAGACACCGGCGTCTACCCGGTGCGCGCGGCGATGTCGTTCCTGGGCAGCGAAATCGAGGTCGTTTCGGCGGTGCTCACCCGGCGCCACGGCCACCCCGTCGACTCCGCCGGGCAGGCGCTGCTGTGCACCGGCGACGGCGTCGGCGCGTCCGCGACCTTCGGGATCGACCACGCCTACCGGTCCGGGTACGAGCTCTGGGGCAGCGAAGGGCGGCTCGTCCTCGACCACGCCTTCACCCCGCCCGCCGGGCACGTTCCGCTGCTGCGGCTCGAACGGAGCACGGGCGTCGAGGAAATCCCGCTGCCGCCCGACGACCAGGTGGCCAACACCCTGGACGCGTTCGCGGCCGCCGTCCGTTCGGGACGGCTCCCCGACAACGACGACGTGCTGCGGCAGGCCGTGCTCGTCGACGACATCCGCACCAAGGCGAGGCTCCACGTCGATCACGCCACCGAGCCAGGAGGAATCCGATCGTGACGATGACCGTGCAGAAAGCGCCGTCCCAGCTGCTGGCGGCCCGGCTGCAGATCCCCCCGATCCCCTACAGCCACGCCGCCGGGTCGTGGGTGTACGCCTCCGACGGCACGCGGTACCTCGACGGCGCCAGCGGGATCGTCAACGTGAACATCGGCCACGCCCACCCGGTGGTGGTCGAGGCGCTGCGGGACCAGGTCGGGATCTGCACCTACGCCAGCCCCGGCACGTTCGCGCCCGACCTCATGGAGCAGCTGGCCGCGGCCACCGCGCGGGCGGTGCACCGGCCGGACGACCGGGTCATGTTCACCCCCACCGGCACGCACGCGACGGAGTCGGCGATCGCGCTGGCCCGGCTGGTGCAGCGCGCCCGCGGCGAAGAGGGCCGGCACAAGATCCTGACGTCGTCGCTGGGCTACCACGGCAACAGCGCGTTCGTGCTGGCGCTGTCGGGCCACCGGTCGCGGCGGCCGCACGAGGACGACAGCTTCGGCCTCGCCCCCGCGTTCAACCCGCCCTACCCCGGCCAGCACCTCGACTGCCCGTTCCCCGCCTGCCGCGTCGAGTGCGTGCGGGCGGTGCGCGACGCGATCGTCGCGGCCGGGCCGGAGACCGTCGCCGCGGTGCTGATGGAACCGGTCAACGGCACCACCGGCGGCGGGTACGTCCCGCCGGCCGGGTACCTGAAGGCGCTGCGCGAGGTCTGCGACGAGTTCGGCGTCCTGGTCATCCACGACGAGGTCCTCACCGGGCTGGGCCGCACCGGCCTCCCGCTGGCTTCGCACCACACGCCGGGCTCGGCGGCGGACATCGTCACGCTGTCGAAGGGCCTCGGCGCCGGGTACGTCCCGCTGGCCGCCACGATGATCTCGCCGAACCTGGCCGAGGACATCATGACGAGCGGCAAGTGGCTGCCGCTGATGGGCACGATGTCGGCGACGCCGCTGCAGGGCCGGGCCGGCCTGGCGGTGCTGTCGGTGCTGGACGACCTCGGCGCCCTCGACCGCGACGAAGTCCGCGGCGCCGCCCTCGGCCGGCTCGTGGCCGACGCCGTGCGCGGCCAGTCGGTGGTGACCGACGTCCGCGGCCTGGGGTACTTCCACGGCATCGAGCTGGCCCCCGGGACCATCGGCGACGTCATGCGGATCACCCGGAGCAAGGGGCTGCTGCTGTACCCGTACGTCGGCTTCCGGCCCGACCGCACGGGTGAAGGCCTGCTGGTGGCCCCGCCGCTGAACGCGTCCGACGCCGACCTCGACTTCCTCGGCGAGACCCTGCGCACGGCGCTGACCCAGCTGAGCTGAGCACGGCAGAAGGCCCCGGGACCGCGCTCCCGGGGCCTTCTTGCGTTGCGGGAATTCAGGAAGCGGCCGCGGCCTCGGTCAGCCGGACGCGGGCGGCCCGCAGGGCCAGGCATTCGTCGTACCGCGGCAGCAGGCCCAGCTCGCCGGCCTCCCGCAGGGTCGGCGCGGCCGCGTCGCGCTCGGACAGGATCGGCTCGCCCGGCAGGTTCAGCGGCAGGCCGATCTCGGGGTCGAGCGGTTGCACGGTGAGCACCTCCGCCGGCCGGTAGAGGTCGGACAGCAGGTACTGGACGCACGTGTCGTCCTCGAGGGCCACGAACGCGTGGCCGAGGCCCTCCTCCACGTACACCGCCGTGCCGCCGTGGGCGTTGAGCACGATCATGTCCCACTGGCCGTACGTCGGCGAGCCCGTCCGCACGTCGACGACGAAGTCGAGCAGCGAACCCCGCAGGCACGTCACGAACTTGGCCAGGCCGGGCGGGGTCAGCGCGCCGTGCACGCCGCGGACCACGTTGCGGCACGACGTCGAGACGTTGGTCTGCAGGAACCGCGGCCGGTAGCCGAGCGCCTCGGTCAGCACGTCTTCGCGGTAGACCTCGAAGAAGTCGCCGCGCCCGTCACCGAAGGACTTGGACGAGACGAGGTGCGCGCCGTCGATGGCGAGCGGCCGGACGGTCATGCTCCGGGTCGTGACGCTGCCCATCTCGGTCAGGACGCTTCCCGGACGAGCCGCTCGATGCGCAGCGCCACTTCGTGCGGCGACGGCAGGGCGGCGATCTCTCCGGCGAGCCCGCGCGCGGCCGCGGCGTAGGACGGGTCGGCGACCAGCTCGCCGCACGTCTTCGCGATGACCGCGGAGGTGGCTTCGTCCGGCGTCAGCACGGCCGCGGCGCCGGTTTCGGCGAGCCGGCGGGCCATGTCGCAGGCGCGGTACTGGTTGGGGTCGGGGATGAGCACCTGGGGCACGCCGTGGGCCAGGCCCGTCATCATGGTGCTGCCGCCGGTCTGGTGCACCAGGACGTCGCACGTCGGCGCGACGACGTCCAGCGGGATCCAGCCCGCCCGCACGTTCTTCAGCCGCTCGCGCAGTTCCGGCAGGGCGTCCTCGGTCACCGCGACGACGACCTCGGCGTCCAGCGAGGCGATCTGCTCGACGATGCCCTGCAGGAAGTCGTACTGGCGGTAGTTCGCCACCCCGGTGCCGACGGTGACGCCGATCCGGGTGCCGGCGCCCTTGGTGTACATCCACGGTTCCACCACGGCCTGCGAGTTGCCCGGGATCCACCGCATCAGCTGCGCCGAGGCGGCGTCCGCGGTCAGCAGGCTCGGCGGCGTGATCTCGATCGTCATCGCGGGCTCGGGCAGGCCGTCCAGGCCGAGCTCGGTCAGCTGGTCGCGCAGCTGCTCCACGGCGGCGGAGTCCATCAGCGCCGGGCTGTGGATGTCCCAGGCGTGGCGCACGTACGGCACACCCAGGTGAGCGGACAGCAGGGGGCCGGCGTAGGAGGCGGCGCCACTGATGATGACGTCCGGGCGCCAGTCCTCGCTGAGCGCCAGCAGCGCGTCGAGGGTCACGTACTCCATGTGCGCGTACCAGCGGCCCGACATGATCTCGCGTTCCCGGGGATCCGCGGGCACGTGCGTCAGGCCGCTCTCGGCGATGATCTGGCGCGGGGACACCCCTTCGGCGGTCGTGCGCACGGCCGACAGCCCCACGCCGGCGATCGTGTCGAGCAGTTCGTCGACCGACGCGGTCGTCATGACCTGGTGCCCGACGTTGCGCAGCGCGTTCGCGAGGGGGACGTGGCTGAACACGGTCGACGGGGCTACCCCGGCAAGATTAAGAACCTTCACAAGATCGTCCTCCCAGGGCTGGCTCGTGGTCGGCTCCAGCTTGCCCACGCCGCCGTCCGAGGCCATCACCAACGCGGGTAGTCTCCGCCGCCCGCCCGGCACGGCCCTACCACGTTGGGGGATGTCGCCCGATCGCAGCGCTTCTAGCGTGACTTGAGCGCAAGGTCCGCGACAACCCGCACTCGTCCGTAGGGAATCGATACGACATGGTCGACTCAGCCCGATCGGACCTGCTGGCGCAGGTCCGCGACTACCACGACGCCCAGACCTCCGGGCCGGCGCCGTTCATCCCGGGGCAGACACCGATCCTGTCGTCCGGGGCCGTGCTCGACGCCGCCGACCGCGAAGCCCTGGTGGCCGCCGCGCTCGACCTGCGCATCGCCTCCGGCACCATCGCGACGAAGTTCGAGTCCTCCTTCGCCCGGAAGCTCAAGCGGCGCAAGGCGGTGCTGACGAACTCCGGCTCGTCGGCGAACCTGCTGGCGCTGAGCACCCTGACCTCGCCGACGCTGGGCGACGAGCAGCTCAAGCCGGGCGACGAGGTCGTCACGGTCGCGGCCGGCTTCCCGACCACGGTGAACCCGATCCTGCAGAACGGCATGATCCCGGTGTTCGTCGACATCGAGCTCGGCACGTACAACACGACGGCCGAGCGGGTCGAGGCCGCGATCTCGCCGCGCACGCGCGCCATCATGATCGCGCACACGCTGGGAAACCCGTTCCCCGTGGCCGAAGTCGCCGAAATCGCCAAGCGCCACAGCCTCCACCTCATCGAGGACAACTGCGACGCCGTCGGCTCGACCTACAACGGGCAGCTCACCGGCACCTTCGGCCGGTTCTCGACGGTGTCCTTCTACCCCGCCCACCACCTGACCATGGGTGAGGGCGGCATGCTGCTGTCCTCGGACATCAAGCTGGCCAAGCTCGCGAAGTCGTTCCGCGACTGGGGCCGCGACTGCTGGTGCGAGCCCGGCGAGGACGACCGCTGCCTCAAGCGGTTCGAGCTGCACCTCGGCACGCTGCCGGAGGCCTACGACCACAAGTACGTCTTCTCCGAGGTCGGCTACAACCTCAAGAGCACCGACATCCACGCCGCGCTCGGGCTGAGCCAGCTGGCGAAGCTGCCGGACTTCATCGAGGCCCGCAAGCGGAACTGGCGCCAGCTGCGCGAAGGCCTCGACGGCCTGCCCGGGCTGATCCTGCCGGAGGCGACGCCGGGCAGCGACCCGAGCTGGTTCGGGTTCATCATCACGGTGAAACCGGACGCGGGCTTCGACGTCCCGCAGGTCGTCGACTACCTCGAGGCCCGCAACATCCGGACCCGGCGGCTGTTCGCGGGCAACCTGACCCGCCACCCCGCCTACATCGGCAAGCCGCAGCGCATCGCCGGCCCGCTGACCAACAGCGACATCGTCACCGAGCGGACGTTCTGGATCGGCGTCTACCCGGGGATCACCACGGAGATGATCGAGTACGTGATCGGCACGCTCAAGGAGTTCGTCGCCACGCACTGACCGCGCGGGCGTCCACAAGGGACTGTGCGCTACCGGATCCAACACGAAAGGAAGAACCATGACCACCACTGCCGAGACTTCGGCCGAACCGGTCGACCTGTTCTCCCCGGAAGTGGTCGCCGACCCGTGGGGAGCGCACGCGGCGGTCCGCGAGGCACCGACGCTGCAGATCGGCGGCTTCATGGGCGGCCCGCCGATGTACCTGGCCGCCCGCTACGAAGACGTGCGCCAGGTCCTGATGGACCAGCGGTTCCAGTGCAACCCGCTGGCCGACTCCCCCGCCGAGGACATCCGCAACGGCGTCTTCCGGCACCTCGACATGCCGGAGGAGCTGATCCCCTGGCTGAAGAACCTCATCAACGCCTCCGACGGCGAGGAGCACGCCCGGCTGCGCAAGCTGGTCTCCTACGCGCTCACCGCGCACCGCGTCGGCAAGTTCCGCCCCCGCGTCGAGGCCCTCACCGCCGAGCTGCTCGACAAGCTGGAGGCGGCCGGCGGCGACGGCACGCCGGTGGACCTGGTCGAGGCGTACTGCTACCCGCTGCCGGTCACGGTGATCTGCGAGCTGGTCGGCGTCGACGCGGAGGACCGCCCGCAGTGGCGCGCGTGGAGTGACGCGATGGCCACCCTGGACGGCAAGCGGCTGCCCGAGGAGGTCCGCAAGACGCTCGTCGCGGCGCGCGCGATGATCGAGCGGCGGCGGGCCGAGCCGAAGGACGACATGGTCACCGCGCTCGTCGAGGCGCAGGCCAAGAACCCCGGCATCGCCACCGACGACGAGCTGGTCGGCATCCTGTTCAGCCTGGTCACCGCCGGCCACCAGACGACGACGTACCTGATCGGCAACTCGGTGCTGGCCCTGCACGAGCACCCGGACCAGCTCGCCCGGCTGAAGGCGGACCCGACGCTGTGGCCGCAGGCGGTGCGCGAGCTGCAGCGCCTCGGCCCGATCCAGTTCGGCCAGCCGCGGTTCGCCACCGAGGACATCGAGGTGGGCGGCACGGTGATCCCGCGCGGGATGCCGGTCGTGCCGCTGATCATGGCCGCCAACAGCGACCCGCGGAAGTTCCCGGAGCCGGAGAAGCTGAAGATCGACCGGCTCGCCGTCGGCAGCGAAAGCCACCTCGGCTTCGGCAAGGGCATCCACCGCTGCCTCGGCCAGCACGTGGCCTACCTGGAGGCGGAGGTGGCGCTGCGCGGGCTGTACACGCGCTTCCCGGACCTGACGCTGGCGGTTCCGCGCTCGGAGATCCCGTGGATCCTGCGGCCGGGCTTCACCCGGACCAAGGACCTCCCGGTGCGCCTCGCCACGCCGAAGTCCTGAACGGAGAAGGCCATGCGTTCGCCGAATGTGACCAAGGTGTGCTCGCTGTCCGACCTCGACGACCGGAAACCGTTCGCCGTAAAGGTCGGAGACGTCCCGATCGTGCTGGTGCGCGACGGCGACGAGGTGCACGCCCTGCGGGACGAGTGCTCGCACGCGTTCCAGCGCCTGTCGGAGGGCGAAGTGACCGACAAGGGCATCGAGTGCTGGATGCACGGCGCGTGCTTCGACCTGCGGACCGGCGAACCGTCCGTCCCGCCGGGCACCGAACCGGTGGACGTCTACCGGGTCCACGTCGAAGGTGACGACGTGTTCGTGGACGCCGGCAGCGCCGTCGACTGATCGACAAGCGAAGGGCCGCTCACGGGTTCAACCGGTGCGGCCCGTTGGGGTTCGGACGAACAACACGGGGGTGGTGTTTTGTTAAAAGGGGTGGAAACCCGATTTAAACAACAAAAAAAACCCCGCAAAACCAAAAAGGAAGA
>NZ_JBSGJD010000320.1:0-9232 GCF_053605405.1 Amycolatopsis sp. NPDC003861 | reverse complement strand
CGCGGGCGCGGGGCCCGGTCGCGACGCCGACCGACGGCGTCGCCTGCACGGTGGTCGCCGAACGCCGGGACGGGCGCTGGCGGGTCGTCAACGTGCAGCGTGGGTCATGACCGCTTTGCGGGGGCCTGGTGGCGAAGCCCCCGGCCCTCGGTTGTCACTGCAGCTTGGTGCGGAGGACCTTTCCGGTGGCGTTGCGGGGCAGCTCGTCCAGGAACTCGACGTCCCGCGGCACCTTGTAGCGGGCCAGGTTCGCCTTGACGTAGTCGCGGATCTCGTCGGCGTCCAGCGACGCGCCTTCGGCTCGCACGACGAACGCCTTCAGCCGCTGCCCGAACTCCGGGTCCTCGACGCCGATCACCGCCGCCTCGATCACGTCCTCGCGCTCGACCAGCAGGTTCTCCACCTCGATCGGGAACACGTTCTCGCCGCCGGAGACGATCATTTCGTCGTCGCGGCCGTCGATGAACAGCAGGCCGTCCTCGTCGAAGTGGCCGACGTCGCCGCTGGAGAGCAGGCCGTCGATGATTTCCTTGTGGCGGCCGTCGGTGTAGCCGCCGAAGCTGAGCCCGCTGCCGACGAACACGCGGCCGGTCACGTGCGGCTCGGTGATCCGGACGCCCTTTTCGTCGTACAGCGCCACCTTGCAGCCCACCGGCGCGCGGCCGACCGTGCCCGGGGCCTTCGCCCAGTCCTCCGGCGTCGCGACCGTGGCCACCGCGACCTCGGTCGAGCCGTACAGGTTGTGCACGACCGGGCCGAACGCCTCGTTCGCGCGGTTGCCCAGGTCCGGCGAGAGCGCCGAGCCGGCGACGAAGATGATCCGCAGCGCGGACGTGTCGTACTTCTGCCGGACGTCCTTGGGCAGGTCGACGATGCGCTGCAGCATGGTCGGCACCAGCACGAGGGCGGTGCACTTGTGCTCGGCGACGCCGCGCAGCGCCTCTTCGGGGTTGAACTTGCGGCGCATGACGACCTTCGAGCCGAGCGCGAAGGACAGGATGAACTGCGAGAGGCCGGTGCCGTGGAACAGCGGCGCGCCCATGTAGGTGGCCTCGTTGGACCGCAGCGGGATCCGGTCGAGGAACTGCGCCGACGCCAGCGCGGAGGTGTGCGGCCGCGGCGCGCCCTTCGGCGTGCCGGTGGTGCCGCTGGTCAGCAGCACGAACCCGCCCGGCTTGGCCGGCGCGGGCCACGGCCGGTCGTCGGTGCTGGCGATGATCTCGTCGAGCACCGGGACGGTCCGGTCGGCCAGGTCGGCGCCGGGGTCGACCCAGGCGAGATAGCGGTCGACGCCGTCCGGGATGGCGTCGAGCAGGCCGGTGAACTCCTGGTCGTAGACGAGCGCGGTGACGCCTTCGCGCTGGGCCACGTCGGCCAACTGCGGCTTCGCGAACCCGGTGTTCATCAGCAGCAGGCGGACGCCGAGCTTGCCCGACGCGGCCATCGTGATGACCAGGCCGCGGTGGTCGCGGCAGAGGGCGGCGACGACCTGACCGGGCCGGATGCCGCGCTCGGACCAGGCCCTGGCCAGGGCGTTCGACTGGTCGTCGAGCTGCTTGTAGGTGAGCGGGCCGAGCTCGTCGACGATGCCGACGGCGGCCGGGTCGCGGCGGGCGGAGATGTGGTTGGCGCCGGCGAACGGGCCGAACTTCCGCAACGCGACCAGCGAACGGACGCCTTCGTCGACCCTGGGGAAGGGGACCAGGCCCGCCCGCCGCATCACGTCGACGCTGCGCACCGTCTCGGTCACCTTGTCCGCCACCGTGGTGGCGAGCGCGACCAGGCTCATCCAGGCACCTCCGTTGCTGCGGGGAAGAGAGCTAGCGCCGTACCGGCGGTATGGGAGCTACCGGAGAGTAAACCAAGGGTAGGCCGAACGCACCAGCCCGCGAGCGGGCGGAAACTGTCGGTGGTGGTCGGCATGATGTCGGAGTGCAGGTCATTGCGGGGCGAGAGGAGGACGGGAGCTTCACCGTGCACACGTCGTCGGACACGGTGTCCGGCCTGGACCAGGCGGCTTTCGCGGAGCTGGCGCGGGAGCTGGAGACCTCGCTGGCGCCGCGGTGGGTGTTTCCGTCGGTGGAGCGGACGTACCCGGTGCTGATGGCGGCCGGGCTGCGGGTGCGCCGCTGCTACGACCTCGAGCTGGCCGAGGGGCTCCTGCTGGCGTACGAGGGCGCGGAGACGCAGTCGCGGAGCCTGCGCGCGGCCTGGGCCAGGGCGAACGGCGAGGAGCCGCCACCGGATTCGGCGGCGGTCGAGCTGGCGCAGCCGACGCTGTTCGAGACGCGCGTGCCGACGCTGCCCGAGGGCGTGACGGTCGTCACGGCGGTCCGGCGCGTCCTCGCCGAGCAGGAGCGGCGGGTGGCGGCGGTCGAGCACCCGGACCGGATGCGGCTGCTGCTGGCCGCGGAGTCGGCGAGCGCGCTGGCGGCGGCGGAGATGTCGGCCGACGGCCTGCCGTGGCGCGCCGACGTGCACGAGGAGCTGCTGGCGGCGCGGCTGGGGCCGCGGGTGCCCGCCGGGCAGCGGCCGAAGGCGCTGGTCGAGCTGGCGGCGAAGATCAGCGAGGCGTTCGGCGGGCGGCCGGTGAACCCGGACTCGCCGCCGAGCGTGGTCCGCGCGCTGGCCCGCGAGGGGATCGAGGTGCCGGCGGCGCGGAAGTACCTGTTGAAGGGGATCGACCACCCCGCGGTCGGACCGTTGCTGGAGTACAAGGAGCTGTCGCGGCTGTTCGCGGCGAACGGGTGGGCGTGGCTCGAAGAGTGGGTCACGGACGGCCGGTTCCGGCCGCACTACGTCGTCGGCGGCGTGGTGTCCGGGCGCTGGGCCAGCCGCGGCGGCGGGGCGCTGCAGATCCCGAAGGTGCTGCGGACGTGCGTGCGCGCGGACCCGGGCTGGAAGCTGGTGGTGGCGGACGCGGCCCAGTTGGAGCCCCGGGTGCTCACCGCGCTGTCGGGCGACCGCCGGCTGGCCGACGTCGCGGCGGCGACGGACCTGTACGCGCGCCTGGGCGAGGCGCTGTTCTCGGGCGCGCGCTGGGTCCCGGCCGCGAACGACGACCGCGACGACCGGGCCCGGGCGAAGATCGCGATGCTGTCGGCGATGTACGGCGGCACGTCCGGCGAGGCGGGTCCCCTCCTGGGTTTGCTGCGGCAGCGGTTCCCGGACGCGGTGTCCTATGTGGAGCATGCGGCGCAGGCGGGCGAACGCGGCGAGCGGGTCCGGTCCCGGCTGGGGCGCACTTCGCCGGCGCCGTCGGCGGCCTGGCGCGCGTTGACGGGCGGGCTGGCTTCGGACGAAGCCGGCGAGCTGAAGGCCCGGCGGGCTTCGAGGGGCTGGGGCCGGTTCACGCGCAACTTCGTCGTCCAGGCGAGCGCGGCGGACATGACGGCGGTGATGCTGGCCACCCTCCGCACCCGCTTGCCCGCGCCGGCGCACCTGGTGTTCTTCCAGCATGACGAGGTGATCGTCCACACCCCGGCCGAGCTGGCCGCCTCCGTCGCCCAGTCCATCGAGGATTCGGTGACGGAGGCGGCGAGAATGCTGTTCGGCCCGGCGTGCCCGGTCCGCTTCCCGATGCAGACCGCAGCGGTCGACACCTACGCCGACGCCAAGTAACCGTGATGCCCCGCCAATCACGCGAGTTCCGGCCTCAATCACGCGAGTTCCGGCCTCAATCACGCGAAGCCGGTGCCCCATCACGCGAACCGGCCCGCCGGGTGCGCCGGGCCGGCCGCCGCCCGAGGCGCTGCGGCCGGCCCCGCTCACCCGCTACGGGAACATCGGGAGGGTCTGCGTTCCGACGTCCTGGTTCGGCAGCGTCCGGCCCGGGTTGCCGCGGAAGTCCGTCCACACCGGGTGCAGCCGGAAGTCCGCGCCCACCGCCGCGGCCGTGTAGTCGCAGATGAACACGCCCTGGCACGAACTGGACCTGAGGGTTCGCCATCTGCGTCGTGATCCTGCGCAGCGGGGACAAGCCGTCGCCCCAGCCGGCCGCGTACGCGTAGTCCAGGCCGATGCCGTTCGGGTCGTACGCGCGCGTGTACGACGTCACCGCGACGCGCCCGCCGAACGCCGCCACCGCCGGGAACACCTCGTCGGCGCCCGAGCCGATCTTCAGCGGCTTCGACCAGCCGCGCCGGCCGTCGGACCCGCTCAGGAACGCGTCGCCGTTCGTCTTCACCGACTCGCCGTCTCGGTACGTTCCGTTGCGGTCGTCGGCCCAGGTCACCCACAGGTGGTCCGTCACGCGGTCGTACGTCAGCTGCGGGAAGCTGTTGACGCGGAAGTTCTCGCCGGTCAGCGCGTTGTTGGCGATGTCCTCATCGACCGGGAAGTCGAAGTCGAGCCCCACTTCGGCGTGCCGGAACGTCCGGCCGCCGTCGCGGGAGGTCGCCACCACCACCGCGTCGTGGTCGGCCGGCCGGTCGCACGCCGCCGTCGCGCAGACCGACGTCTCGTACGCCACTTGGAAGTCGCGGGACTTCGACAGCACGATCGGCGATTCGACGAACGCGCCGGACGCGTCGTAGGTGAACTGCGTCCACGTCACGTAGACGTCGCCGGACACCGGGTCCGCGGCGATCCACTCCTTGTCGTTGAAGATCCGCGCCGGCGTCGGCGTGCCCGCCGGGGTGACGCCGTCGAGGTGCAGGATCGCCGGGTCGCCGAAGCTGCGGCCGCCGTCGTGGGACACCGACACCGCGATGCCGCCGGCGAGCTGCTGGTCGTCCGGCACCTCGGCCCGGCTGAACACCAGCGTCGCGTAGTACACCGTGTTGTGCGGCCCGAACGCGATCGCCGGGTCACCGGCGGCGTCCATATAGGACAGTGGCGCGGGCGCCCCGGTCGGGTGGTCCAGGTGCGGCAGCTGGACGTTCGCCCAGGTCCGGCCGCCGTCGAACGACGTGTAGGCGAAGCCGCCCGAATCGTTGCGGGCTTCGCGGGTGTTGTACAGCCGGTAGTCGTTCGACCCGGCGACGATGTTGCGCGTCGGCGAACTGCTCCTTGAGCAGCGGATTCGGGACGTTGTGCCGCGGCTCGGCGGCCGCGTGCGCGGCCGGCGCGAAGGTCTCCGGCCGACCCAGGCTTGTCCCGCGGTGCACCGCGGTCAACCGACGGAAGTTCGAAGCCGGACATTCCGGGTTTCGGTGGCCTGGAACGATGATCGACTAGGCCAACGCGTCGTCGATGGCCTTCGTGATCCGCTTGAGCGACACCGGGTGCGCCGTGCCCAACGTCTGGGCGAAGAACGACACCCGCAGCTCTTCGATCATCCACCGCACCTCGTTCAGCGCCGGTGACGACGTCCCCGGCGGCAGCGATGCCACCGCGTCGGCGTACTCGCCCTGGATCCACGCGATGTCCGCGGTCCGCTGCAGGTCGCGCGTCGGCTCGGTGGGAAGCTTCTCCAGCCGTCGCGAGATCCCCTGCAGGTACCGGACGACGTGGCGGAGCCGCCCGGCGCCGGTCGCCGTCACGAAACCCGGGTACACCAGGCCGGTCAGCTGGGCGCGGATGTCGGACAGCGACTCGGCGGGACCCCGCGCCGACGGCAGGGCCACCTCGACGTCGTTCGCCGCGCGGAGGATCTTCTCCACGTCCGTCAACACGTCGAGCACCTGCGGGTGCAGGCCCGCGCGGACCTTCTCCAGCAGCACCTTGAAGCCGGTCTCGTCGAACACCGGACCGCCGCCCGCGGCCATCAGGGCGTCCACCGCGCAGTCGACGCAGTCCTCGAGCAGCGCCGCGACGCTGCCGTGCGGGTTCCGGTTCAGCACCAGCTTCGACGAGTTGGACAGCGACCGCGTGATGAACTTCATCGGCGAGTTCAGGTTCAGCCGCAGCATCCGCCGGGTGCCCGCCCACATCGCGTGTTCCTGCTCGGCCGGGGTGTCCAGCAGCCGCACGGCCACCGAAGCGCCCTCGTCGACCAGCGCCGGGTACGCCTTGACGTCGTGACCGCGCTGCTTCGACTCGAAAACGTGCGGCAGCGCCCCGAACGACGGCTTCGTCAGCCCGGCCTTCTCCAGCGTGTTGGCCGCCTTGGAGATCGTCTCACGCACCTTCGGCGCCAGCCGCCGCTGCAGTTCCGCGACGTCCTTGCCCTCGGCGACGCGCTTGCCGCGCTCGTCCACGACCCGGAACGTCATCTTCAGGTGCTCCGGCACCGAAGCCAGGTCCCAGTCCGCATACGGCACCGTGATGCCCCGCAGATTACGCAGTTCGCGGCCGAGAACCTCCAGCAGCGGACCGTCCGAAGGGGACACTCGCGAAAGGACGTCCCGAGCCGTGTCCGGCGCGGGGACGAAGTTGCGGCGCAACGCCTTCGGCAGCGACTTGATCAGCTGGGTGACCAGCTCCGCGCGCAGCCCCGGCACCTGCCAGTCGAACCCGTCCGGCGTCACCTGGTTGAGCACCGGCAGCGGGACGTGCACGGTGACGCCGTCGGCGTCCGCGCCCGGCTCGAACTGGTAGGTCAGCTTGAAGACCTGCGTGCCCTGCGTCCACGAGTCCGGGTAGTCGCCCTCGCGGACACCGCCCGCCGTTTCGTTGATGAGCATGGACTTCTCGAACGAGAGCAGGTCCGGCTGCTCGTGGCGCGCCTTCTTCCACCAGCTGTCGAAGTGACGCACCGAGACGACGTCCGCCGGGACCCGCGCGTCGTAGAACTCGTACAGCGTCTGGTCGTCGACCAGGATGTCCCGCCGCCGTGCCCGGTTTTCCAGGTCTTCGACCTCTTCCAGCAGCGCGCGGTTCTCGGCGAAGAAGTGGTGGCGCGTCTGCCAGTCCCCCTCCACCAGCGCGTGCCGGATGAACAGCGCCCGCGACATCTCGGGGTCGATCCGGCCGTAGTTGACGCGGCGGTCGGCGATCAGCGGGACGCCGTACAGCGTCACCTTCTCCGTCGCGATCACCGCGCCCTGCTTGCGTTCCCAGTGCGGCTCGGAATAGGACCGCTTCACGACGTGCTGCGCCAGCGGCTCGACCCACTCGGGTTCGATGCGCGCGTTGACCCGCGCCCACAGCCGGGACGTCTCGACCAGCTCCGCCGACATCACCCAGCGCGGCTGCTTCTTGAACAGCGCCGAGCCCGGGAACACGCCGAAGCGGGCGCCGCGCGCGCCCAGGTAGTCGCCCTTGGCCGGATCCTTGAGCCCGATGTGCGACAGCAGCCCGGCGATCAGCGACGTGTGCACGCGCTGCGGGTCGGCCGGGGCCGTGTTCGTGTTCAACGAGATGCCGAGCGGCTTGGCCAGCTGACGCAGCTGGCTGAAGATGTCCTGCCACTCGCGCAACCGCAGGTAGTTCAGGTACTCGGTGCGGCACATCCGGCGGAACTGGTTGCCGGACAACGCCTTCTGCTGCTCGGCGACGTACTCCCAGAGATTCAGGTAGGCCAGGAAGTCCGACGTCGGATCGGCGAACCGAGCGTGTTGCTGGTCGGCTGCTTGCTGCTTCTCGGCCGGCCGCTCACGGGGGTCCTGAATGGACAGTGCAGCGGCGATGATCATCACTTCGCGGACGCAGCCGTTCTTCGCCGCCTCCAGGACCATCCGGCCCATCCGCGGGTCGACCGGCAGCTGCGCGAGCTTGCGGCCGATGTCGGTCAGGCTGCGGTCGGACCCGGTCGAGGAGAACGCGCCCAGCTCCTGCAGCAGGCCGATGCCGTCGCTGACCTGGCGGCGGTCCGGCGGCTCGACGAACGGGAACGCGGCGATGTCCCCCAGGCCCAGCGACGTCATCTGCAGGATGACCGACGCGAGGTTGGTCCGCAGGATCTCGGGATCGGTGAACTCGGGCCGGCTCTCGAAGTCCTCTTCGGAGTAGAGCCGGATGCAGATGCCGTCGGACGTGCGGCCGCAGCGGCCCTTGCGCTGGTTCGCCGACGCCTGCGACACCGGTTCGATCGGCAGCCGCTGCACCTTGGTGCGGTGGCTGTAGCGGGAGATCCGCGCGGTGCCCGGGTCGACGACGTACTTGATGCCCGGCACGGTCAGCGACGTCTCGGCGACGTTCGTCGCGAGCACCACCCGCCGCCCGGTGTGGGACTGGAAGATGCGCTGCTGCTCGGCCGACGACAGCCGCGCGTACAGCGGCAGGACCTCGGTGTTGCGCAGGTTCGCCCGGTTGAGCACGTCCGCGGTGTCGCGGATCTCGCGTTCGCCGGAGAGGAACACCAGGATGTCGCCGGGGCCTTCGGCGCACAGCTCCTCGACGGCGTCGAGGATGCCCTGGGTCTGGTCGCGCTCGTCGGCGGCGCCGGCGTCCTCGGAGGGGTCCTCCGGGTCGACCAGCGGCCGGTAGCGCACCTCGACCGGGTACGTCCGGCCGGAGACCTCGACGATCGGGGCGTCGTCGAAGTGCTTCGAGAAGCGCTCCGGGTCGATCGTCGCCGAGGTGATGATGACCTTGAGGTCCGGGCGGCGCGGCAGCAGCTGCTTGAGGTAGCCGAGGATGAAGTCGATGTTGAGGCTGCGCTCGTGGGCCTCGTCGATGATCAGCGTGTCGTACTGGCGCAGCGAGCGGTCGGTCTGGATCTCGGCGAGCAGGATGCCGTCGGTCATCAGCTTGACCAGCGTGTCCTGCCCGGACTGGTCGGTGAACCGGACCTTGTAGCCGACGGCGTCGCCGAGCTCGGTGTGGAGCTCGCTCGCGATCCGGTCGGCGACCGTGCGCGCGGCCAGCCGCCGCGGCTGGGTGTGCCCGATCTGGCCGCGGATGCCGCGGCCGAGCTCCAGGCAGATCTTCGGCAGCTGGGTGGTCTTGCCCGAGCCGGTCTCCCCCGCGACGATCACCACCTGGTGCTGACCGATGGCGGCGGCGATCTCGTCCTTGAGCTTGCTGACCGGCAGCTCTTCGGGGTACTCGATCTTGGGCACGCTCTCGCGCCGCGACTGGACGCGCAGCTCGGCCTTCTCGACGTCGGCGGCGATCTGGGCGAGGACGGAGTCGCGGTTGCGGGCTTTGCGGGCGCCTTCGAGCCGGCGGCGCAGCCGTTGCTCGTCACGCGGCATGAGCTCGGGCAAGCGCGCACGCAGCGCGGCGAAGGGGGATGGCTCGGACATTCTTGGTCCAAGGATAGCCGTGCGTGACGAACCGGGCCTCCGAATATCCCGGCTACGTGACCGGGCGCACCCCGGAGGCCCGCCTCAAGCGCCCCAATGTGGCGTTCGGTGCGTCCAACGCACCCAATGTGGCGTTCGGTGCGTTGGACGCAACCAACGCC
>NZ_JBSGJD010000319.1:0-9291 GCF_053605405.1 Amycolatopsis sp. NPDC003861 | reverse complement strand
CCACCCTACGTCCGCAGGGTGGCCTCGACGCTTTCGCTTCGGGGAGGACGGCATGGCCAGGGTGCTGATGACGGGGTTCGCGCCGTTCGGCGGCGAGTCGGTCAACCCGTCCTGGCAGGCGGTTTCACTGGTGGCCGCCCGCCGGGACGACGTCGCGGCGGTGGAACTGCCGTGCGAGTTCGGGACATCCCTGCCCGCGCTGCGGCGGGCGCTGGCGGAACACCGGCCGTCGCTGGTCGTCTGCGCGGGTCAGGCGGGCGGCCGGGCCGGGGTGACCCCGGAGCGCGTGGCGATCAACCTGATCGACGCCCGCATCCCGGACAACGCGGGCGCCCAGCCCCTGGACGCCCCGGTGGTCCCGGACGGCCCGGCGGCGTACTTCTCGACGTTGCCGGTGAAGGCGTGCGTGGCGGCGATTCGCGAGGCCGGTGTGCCGGCGTCGGTGTCCCACACCGCCGGGACGTACGTGTGCAACCAGGTCTTCTACGGCTTGATGCACCTGCTGGCCACGGAGTTCCCCGGCGTGCGCGGCGGCTTCGTGCACGTTCCGTTCAGCCCGGAGCAGGTCGCGGCTTCGGGAAAGGCCGAGGCGTCACTGGGCGTGGACCGGATCGCCGACGCGCTGGAAGCCTTGGCGGACACGGCGTTGCGCGTGACGGAGGACTTGGCGGTCAGCGCGGGCGCGGAGCACTAACCGCCGCGGCCGGTGAGTTCGACGAAGGCCGCGGGGCCCGGGACGTTGTGGTGGATCGTCAGGTCCGTGACCCGGTCGCCGCTCCAGGCCGGCGTGAAGGTAACCAGCAGCGTGCACCGGCGGCCCGGCTCGACGTCGTGGCCGACGCACGCGCTCGCGTCCACCGTGAAGTCGTTGCTGTCCAGCTCGATCCCGCTGACCCGCAACGCGCTCGCGCCGACGCTGCGGACCGCCACCACGCAGGTCGTCGTCGTGTGCACCGGGGTCTCGGGGCAGGTGACCGACTCCGGGACGATCACCCGCGGCTCCGCGGCCACCTCCGGCACACCCGGGAACGTCGCCGGGCGGCCGCGCACCAGGTCGAGGACGGTCACCCCGGTGACCGTCAGGACCAGCGCGCCCGTCGCCAGCAGGACGATCGCGATCGCCTTGATGCCGCGGGCACTGCCGTCCTTGGCGGTGAACCCGCCCGCCGCCAGGACCGTGACCACGAGCGTGGAGATCAGCGTCGCGTCCGGGCCCGCCCCGATCGCCGCCGGGACGAGCGTGCCGAGCAGCGACGCCCCGACCGTGACCGCGAATCCCGTCCAGGAGAAGCGTTTCGCCTCGCGCAGCTGACGCCGCACGGTGGGCGGCCGGGGTTTCGTGACTGTGCTCATGCAGGTAGGAGCGTCGAGACCACCCGGCACGGACGACATTCCCCCGTTCGGCGGTACGGCGAGCCGTCCGTGATCTGACGCACACCGCCGGCAAACCTCCCTGGCGGGTGATCGAACGGTGTTTACATGTCCGGAACGCGCAGCCGAAGAAGAGGTGAGTGATGATCGGATTCGAGACCGACCTGCAGGACCTGCGGGACTCGGCCCGAGCCCTCCAGGGAGCGGCCGACGCCGCGGAAGCCGCGTCGAACGGCCTGCGCGGCACCGACGTCCCCGTCAAGTCGGACGGCGGCGGGTTCTTCGGCGGCCTCGGCGCGATGTTCCCGGCGGACAACGCCTTCGGCCGCACGCTCGGCATGCCGGCCGTCGCCGCGGCCTACAACGACCACCTGGCGAAGATCCGGAAGCTGGTCGCGCAGCTGCACCAGACCACGGCGGACACCAGCCACGCGCTGATGCGGGTCGCGGAGCTGTACGAGAAGGCCGACGAGGACTCGAAGCAGCGCGTCAACCGCGCGGCCGCCGGTCTGGAGGGGAACTGACGTGGACGGCTACTTCGACACCGGGCTCGACGCCCAGCCGATGTCGGGTGGCGACGACCGCCGCACCGAGCTCCTGGACGGCGTCTCCGAGGACCTGAAGCAGGGCGCGACCGACGCCCTCGACGCGCTGGAAATCCTGCGGATGACCGACTGGATCTTCGGCCTGGGCCCCGGCGACGACGGCTTCCGGAAGATGCAGGACGACGTCGCCGCCATCTACCGCGAGTTCTCCGACGCCGACATCGACCACGAGTCGGCCGAGGGCCTGCAGAGCCTGATCATGCGGCACGACGCCGTCTGGAAGGCGCTGCAGCGCGACTCCGGCCCGAAGCTCGACGACGCCCGGCAGTTCCTCGACGTCTGGCGCGGCTCCGCGGCCAACGCCGTCAAGGCCTACCTCAACGAGCTCGCGGACACCTTCACCGAGGTCGAAACCAAGATCACCATCCTGGAGAGCGACATCGTCGCCGCGCGCGAGGCCATCGCTTCGGCCCGGCAGGACCTCAGCAACCTCGGTTCCACGTTCAAGAGCACGGCGGAGGACTACCAGAAGTCGCAGGAGCGCAAGCGCGAAGCGGCCATGTCGAAGGTGCTGGCGGCGACGTTCGCGGGCGCGGTCACCGGGCTGCTCACCGTGGCCACCGCCGGCGCGGGCGCCGCGGCGGGCGCGACGATCTTCACCATGGCCAACGGCGCGATCGTCGCCGGGAACGCCGCCGGCGGCGCGATCACCGCGGTCGTGGCGAACCAGGCGGAGATCACCGGTGACAACGGGTTCGACCTGTACCAGAGCTTCCTCGACAGCGCGGGCAAGATCCGCGACGGCGCCGGCGACGCCGCGCAGAAGCTGGCGGACCGCATCGGCGACGAAGCCGTCGACCTGCCGAAGATCCCCGACGCGCCGGACGTCAGCCCCGGCTCGAGCTTCGACCCGGACAACTTCGAGACCGACCGTACGTCAAGGCGGACCGAGAAGAACGTCCGCGACGCGAACGTCGACATCGCCCCCGACGGCCAGGTGTCCAGCGGCGCCACCCACGCCGGGAGGCTGGATGGCTGACGGCCCGGACCGCGACGCCCTCCTGGCGGAACTGTCCGCGCTGTCGGCGACGGCGACGTCCGCCGACGGCACGGTTTCGCTGTCGGTCAACACCGACGGCGTGCTGACCCGGCTGCGGCTCACCGACGCCGTCTCCGGGATGTCGCCGACGGAGATCGCGGACGCCGTCCTGCGCACGTACGTCGAGGCCCAGCGCGAGTCGGCGAAGCGGACCGGGCAGCTGCTGGCGCCGCTGGGCAGCGGCGGTTACCTGATGGACCGGCTGCGCTGGCGGGTGCAGTTCGAGCCGGAGCCGGTCCCGCTCGCCGCGCCGGCGCCGTCCGCCCCGGTGGCCGAGCCGGACGGCAAGGTGCTCAAGGACCGGTCGTCGGACGCCCCGGCCGAGCCGCCGCCGGCCGGGCCGGTCGCCGACGACGACTGGTACGGCCGCGGCATGCGGCTCGACCGGGCCTGGTGACTCAGGCCGGCTTGACCTGGCTGGAGAAGCCGGCGATCAGGTCCTCGAGGCGGCGGGGTTCTTCCGTGAGGTAGAT
The DNA here is from genome assembly GCF_053605405.1 of Amycolatopsis sp. NPDC003861. Classification (NCBI taxonomy): domain Bacteria; kingdom Bacillati; phylum Actinomycetota; class Actinomycetes; order Pseudonocardiales; family Pseudonocardiaceae; genus Amycolatopsis; species Amycolatopsis sp. NPDC003861. The sequence continues at coordinate 5,803 of NZ_JBSGJD010000319.1, read as the reverse complement.
CGCGGCCACCCGGCGCTCGGCCACGCCGAAAAGCACGATCGACGACTTCTTGTCGGCACTGGCGACGTACTCGCCGTGCAGCCCGCCGCCGTCCCAGGTGCCGCGGCCGGCGGGCGTCAGCTTCGTGTTCACCTCGATGTATTCGGTGGTCACGCCCTGGTAGTAGCTGACACTGCCGCCCGTGAAGGCGCAGATGACCGAGAGCTGGGCGCCCAGCAGCTGGGCGAAGTGGCCGTTGTCCTTGCAGGTGCTCCGGTCCGGGACGGAACCGGCCAGCAAACGCAGGCACGGGGTGAAGCCGGCCCGGTCGCGCTCGGTCGTCTGCGTGCAGTCCGCCGCGGCCCGTGCGGTCCCATCGCGGATGACGAACACGACGACGGTGGCCACGACCGCGGCGACCAGGAGCACGGCGAGCGCGAGGAACCAGGGCCTGCGCTTCCGGCGCGGTTCCGGTGGCGGGGCCGGCCGCGGTGGCACTGCCTGCTGTTGCCAGGGTTGCGGCCGCGGCGGCGTCACCGGCGGGCGGACGGGTGCGAACGCGGGCACGGTGAGGTCGCTGGTGGTGCCGAGCGGAACGTGGTGCAGCCCGAACGCGACGGCCGTCTCGGGCTGGTCCTGCGTGGTCGGCGTGACGCCGAGCTGCCGTCCGAGCAGGGTGGCCAGCAGCGGCATCCGGCTCGGCCCGCCGACGAGGTAGACGCCGGCGAGCTGCGCGGGCGTGAGCCGGGCGCGCCGGATGGTGGCGGCGAGCAGTTCGGCGCTGCGCAGCAGGCTGGGCCGCACGAGCGCTTCGAGCTCGTCCCGGCTGACGAGGACGTCCCCGAACGGCTCGGGCATCGGCACGTGGGTCTGCGCGTGCCGCGAGAGGCTTTCCTTGGCGTCCCGGACATCCTGCAGCAGCGCCCGCCGCGTCCGGCGGTCGGCGGTGGTCTGCGGGCGCAGGAGGCGTTGCCACTGCGCGGGATCGGCGTGCGACACCTCGCGTCCGATGTGGACGACCAGCGCCTGGTCGATGTCGAGGCTGCCGAGGTCGGGCAGGCCGTCTTCGGCGAGCACGGTGAAGCCCTGCTGGGTGACCCCGACGACGGCGCAGTCGAAGGTGCCGGCCCCGAGGTCGTAGACGCCGATGGGCCCGCCGCCCCGCCGCCCGAGACTGGCGTAGTGCGCCGCGGCGGCCACGGGTTCGGGGATCAGCCGCACATCGGCGAGCCGCGCTTGCGCGGCAGCGTCCCGCAGCACGTCCTGCCGGTCGGCGCCCCAGCCGGCGGGGTGCGAGATCCGGGTCTGCGCGGGCGGGCGGCCGAGCTGCCGTTCGGCTTCCTCGCCCATCCGCCGCAGGACGGCGGCGAAGGCGTCGGCGATCGGGACGTCGACATCGCCGAGCCTGATGGCGCCTTCGTCGATCCGCCGTTTGGGGTTCGGTTCGAACCGGCTGGGATCGAGCCGCGCCCGCCGCTCGGCATCCTGGCCGACGACGAGCAGGCCGTCATCGTTGACGTAGACGGCGGAGGACATGGTGACCGACCCGTCGACCTCGATCGCCCGGGGCCCCCGCCCGAAGGCGGAGAGCACACCGACCGTGCTCGAAGTCCCGAAGTCGATCGAGAGCACGTCCACGCGGATTCCCCTCCCAAGGTCCGCGGGCATCGTCTCACGGGCCCGAGGGGTGGCTCCGATCAGGCAGAGTCCCGCTGAGCGGCCGAAACGGTGACGTCGTGGTCCTCGAAGTCGGCAACCACCCGCATGCGGCCGCCAAGGGCCGTGATGTAGCGGCCACGGCCGCCCGAGGCGCGGGGGCGCTTGGGTCCGGGAACGCCAGAAGGGCGGCTCCCCACTGGGGGAACCGCCCTTCTGGCGTTCTAAGCGACGATCACTCGCCTTCGGCTTCGCCGCCCTGCTCCTCGTGGCCCGCGCCGATGCTCACCGGCGGGGCGTCCGGGATGGACGACGGGCGACGCTCGCCGCGGAAGGTGAACCGCGCCTGGTCGTCCTTGTCCTCCGGGTTGCCGCTCCAGCCTTCGACGTCGACCAGGATGATCTGACCCGGCTCGACCTCGCCGAACAGGATCTTCTCCGACAGCTGGTCCTCGATCTCGCGCTGGATCGTGCGGCGCAGCGGCCGCGCGCCCAGCACCGGGTCGAAGCCGCGCTTGGCCAGCAGCGACTTCGCCTTGGCCGTGAGCTCCAGCTCCATGTCCTTGGCCTTGAGCTGGGTCTCGACCCGGCCGATCATCAGGTCGACCATCATGATGATCTGTTCCTGCGTCAGCTGGTGGAACACGATGATGTCATCGATCCGGTTCAGGAACTCCGGGCGGAAATGCTTCTTCATTTCCTCGTTGACCTTCTGCTTCATCTTCTCGTACCGGGTGCCGGTGTCGTTGGACCCGGCGAACCCGAGCGAGACGGACTTCGAGATGTCCGACGTGCCCAGGTTGGACGTGAAGATGAGGACCGTGTTCTTGAAGTCGACCGTGCGGCCCTGACCGTCGGTCAGGCGGCCGTCCTCCAGCACCTGCAGGAGCGTGTTGTAGATCTCCTGGTGGGCCTTCTCGATCTCGTCGAACAGCACCACCGAGAACGGCTTGCGCCGCACCTTCTCGGTCAGCTGCCCGCCCTCTTCGTAGCCGACGTAGCCCGGAGGGGCACCGAAGAGCCGTGAAGCGGTGTAGCGGTCGTGGAACTCACCCATGTCGATCTGGATGAGCGCGTCGTCCTCGCCGAACAGGAACGAGGCCAGCGCCTTCGACAGCTCGGTCTTACCGACACCGGACGGGCCGGCGAAGATGAACGAGCCCGACGGGCGCTTCGGGTCCTTCAGGCCCGCCCGCGTGCGGCGGATCGCCTGCGAGACGGCCTTGACCGCGTCCTCCTGGCCGATGATGCGCTTGTGGAGTTCCTCCTCCATGCGCAGCAGCCGGGTGGTCTCCTCCTCGGTCAGCTTGAACACCGGGATGCCGGTCCAGTTGGCCAGCACCTCCGCGATCTGCTCGTCGTCGACCTCGGCGACGACGTCGAGGTCGCCGTCCTTCCACTGCTTCTCCCGCTCGCCCTTCTGGCCGAGGAGGGTCTTCTCCTCGTCACGCAGGCGGGCGGCCCGCTCGAAGTCCTGCGCGTCGATCGCGGATTCCTTGTCGCGGCGGACGTTCGCGATCTTCTCGTCGAATTCGCGCAGGTCCGGCGGCGCGGTCATCCGGCGGATGCGCATCCGGGCGCCGGCCTCGTCGATCAGGTCGATCGCCTTGTCCGGGAGGAACCGGTCGTTGATGTACCGGTCCGCCAGGGTGGCGGCGGCGACCAGCGCCGAGTCGGTGATCGAGACGCGGTGGTGCGCCTCGTACCGGTCGCGCAGGCCCTTGAGGATCTCGATCGTGTGCTCCAGCGACGGCTCGCCGACCTGGATCGGCTGGAACCGGCGCTCGAGGGCGGCGTCCTTCTCGATGTACTTGCGGTACTCCTCGAGCGTGGTCGCGCCGATCGTCTGCAGCTCACCGCGAGCGAGCATCGGCTTCAGGATCGAAGCCGCGTCGATCGCGCCCTCGGCGGCACCCGCCCCGACCAGCGTGTGCAGCTCGTCGATGAACAGGATGATGTCGCCGCGGGTCTTGATCTCCTTGAGCACCTTCTTCAGGCGCTCTTCGAAGTCACCGCGGTAGCGGGAGCCGGCGACCAGGGAGCCCAGGTCCAGCGTGTAGAGCTGCTTGTCCTTGAGCGTCTCGGGCACCTCGCCCTTGACGATGCTCTGCGCGAGGCCTTCGACGACGGCGGTCTTGCCGACGCCGGGCTCGCCGATGAGCACCGGGTTGTTCTTGGTCCGGCGGGACAGCACCTGCATGACCCGCTCGATCTCCTTGCCGCGCCCGATGACCGGGTCGAGCTTGCCCTCGCGGGCGAGCACGGTCATGTTGCGGCCGAACTGGTCCAGGACCAGCGAAGACGACGGGGTGCCCTCACCGCGGCCGGAACCGGTTTCGGTGGACTCCTTGCCGCCCTGGTAGCCCGAGAGCAGCTGCAGCACCTGCTGGCGGACCCGGTTGAGGTCCGCTCCCAGCTTGACCAGGACCTGCGCGGCGACGCCCTCGCCCTCGCGGATCAGGCCGAGCAGGATGTGCTCGGTGCCGATGTAGTTGTGGCCGAGCTGCAGCGCCTCGCGCAGCGACAGCTCCAGCACCTTCTTGGCGCGCGGCGTGAACGGGATGTGCCCGCTCGGCGCCTGCTGGCCCTGGCCGATGATCTCCTCGACCTGCTGGCGCACGCCCTCCAGGGCGATGCCCAGCGACTCCAGCGCCTTGGCGGCGACACCCTCACCCTCGTGGATCAGACCCAGGAGGATGTGCTCGGTGCCGATGTAGTTGTGGTTGAGCATCCTGGCCTCTTCTTGAGCCAGGACGACCACCCGCCTCGCGCGGTCGGTGAACCTCTCAAACATGTGCACTCCCTCGACTGCTGCGCCGGCGGCCCGTTTCCATCGTGCTTTCACCGCGATGGATTCAGCACCGTGAGACCACTCTAGTAGCCAAGCCGTCGCGCTGCCGTACCACTACGGCTCTCGGCGGTCGTTTCCGCACCCGGACGTGGCATCTCCCGGGTGCTCCCATCATCAGGTTGCCCTGCACCTTTACGTCAAGCACAACGTGCGGAGCGCCATCCGGATTCCGCCATCCGCGCGGTGTCCGCTCACCGCGAACAGTCCGCAAGCTGGGAGTACCCCACCCGATTGGCGGAGCTCCCGGAAGTCTGTAAGGTTAGGCACGCCTAATCCACTACGCGTCCGAGGAGGTCCGCGGTTGAACCAGCAGCGGTCCTTCCGTAACGCACGCGAGGTCGGCGACGGCCTCGCGTCGTCGTTGCGGCGCATCGCGGGCCTGCAGGAACGCACCGAGCTGCGCAGCGACGTCCCGGCGGGCTGGATCCGCTGTTCGGAGCTGCTGGAGACGCCCGCGCACTTCGGCGAATGGCGCGGCTTGCTGGGCGACTGGCTGGTCCGGGAGCACTCCGCGGCCCCGGACCGCACGACGGCCAGCTGGGTGATGACGTGGTATCTGCACGTCCCGGCGTACGTCGGCGCGCTGCTGTGGCACCACGAGCGCCGGGTGCCGTCCCTCGCGCCGGCGGAGCTGGCGTTCCGGTTGTCGGACGACCGCCCCCACCCGGACGGCATGGCCCTGCTGGGTGACGCGTTCCACTGCCTCCCGACGGACCCGGGCTCGGCCCGCCCGGAGGCCACGGTGGTCCGCGACGAGCGAGCCCTGGCGGCGGTCCTGCGGGCGCGCTACCTGGCGCACGCGGCGAAGTTCGTGCGGGTGTACGCGCCGGTGAGCAGACTGGGCCGCCGCACCCTCTGGGCGGCGGCGACGGACGCGCTGGAGAACTCCCTGTGGTGGGCGGGCCGCCAGGGCGGAACACCGGAGGCCGAGGGCGCGGGGGTAGCGGACGCGGCGTTGGTGCTGGACGAGCGGTACCCACCGCTGACGTCGGCATCGACGCTGCGGCTGGAGGAGGGGCCGGAAGGCCACCGCGAGTGGACGCGGCGGCGGGAGAGCTGCTGCTTTTCGTACTTGCTGCCGTCGTCAGCGGAGTGCGACGGCTGTCCGCGCACCTGCTCGCGGTAGCTCTGTCTCCCCAGGTAGGGCGGGACTGCGGTCTGCTGGCCGGTCTCTGCCCGGGGGTGCAGGTGACTTCGGGCGGGTCGTCCGGTGAGCGGCCCGCCACCCCGAAGCCGTGATTGTCACTACGGACGGTGGTACCGCGTCAAGGCGGGAAAGCGTGCCTTGACCCGGCACCACCGTCCGCGTGCTGGCTT
>NZ_JBSGJD010000318.1:0-9325 GCF_053605405.1 Amycolatopsis sp. NPDC003861 | reverse complement strand
GGCCGTGGCGCCCCAGTCGGCCGCCGCCCCGGCCAGGTCGGCGGCCGTGCGGTCGAACTCGGCCGCGGCGCGGACCAGGGCGGCGACCGGGTTGTTGAGCTCGTGCGCCAGCCCGGCGGCGAGGGTGCCCAGGCCCTCCATCATCGTGCGCCGCCCGGCCTGGGCCTCGTACGACCGGATCCGCCAGACCAGCACCGGCAGCAGCACCCGGCAGACCTCCGGGCAGCGCACCAGCATCCGCAGGAACGTCTCCCGGTCGTAGGCGAGCAGTTCGACCGGGCCGACGGCGGTCGCCGCCGCCACGTAGCCGCCGCCGGCGAGCAGCGGCAGTTCGCCGGTGTACTGGTGCGCGGCCGGCGGCTTGTCGGCCGCGTGCGGCGCGGCGGCGGGGTCGGCGAAATGCCGTCCGACGACCTGCTCGCGGCCGTCGATCCGCTTACTCAGCAACAGTTCCCCCGACAGCAGCACGTAGAAGTGCTCCGCGTGCTGGCCGTCGTCGAACAGCATTTCGCCGTCCCGCAGGACCTGCGGTGCGCCGGCCGCGGCGAGCCAGTCCAGCCGCTCGGCGTCGAGCCCGGCGAACAGCTCGATGCCGCGCAGCCGGGCGCCGGTCACCGGCCGCGTCATGCGTACGGCCGGATCCACGTGTCGCCGGCCGCGGTCCGGCCGGCCTCCGGGACGTCGGCGTTCTCCTGGAGGACGCGGTAGGCGTGCGCCACCGACGCCAGCGTCACGTGGTGGTGCCAGCCGCGGAAGGAGCGGCCTTCGAAGTCGGCCAGCCCCGATTCGTCGTGCAGCCGGGCCAGGCCCTCGGCGACGCCGCGGTGCCGGCGCACCAGGTGCACCAGGTCGGGCATCCGGGCCTGGGTGATGTTGGTCAGGTGGATCAGGTCCGGCTGCGCCCGGCCGGACACCCGCTCGGCCAGCAGCTGCCGGGTGCCGCGGTGCAGCCGCGCCGGGGCGGGTGCGGCGCGTCCGGCGTAGGCCAGCGGGGCCAGCACGAACTGCGAGATGGTCGCCTGGCCGTGCGCGGTCTCCCGCCAGTTCATCGTCATCCGGCCGAGCCGGCGGGCCTGGCGCACGAGCTCGCCCGCGGTCCGGGGCTGCGCCGCGCCGAGTGCGGCCGCGGGCACCGCGCCCGCCACCGGGGTGTCCTCCGAGACCTGCACGACGTAGTGCAGGCCCCGGCGCTCGAGCCCGCGCAGCAACGCCTCGACGTGCCGCTCGTGCCGGGCGTCCACGAGCACCGGCAGGGCGGGCAGGTCCCAGCCGTCGAGCATTTCGTCCAGCATCTCCATGACGTGCGCCCAGCGCGGCCGGTGCCGCTCGCCCGGCGGTACCCGCGAGCGCGTCCGGCGGACGCTGTCCTCGTCCCACTCCCTCGGTAGCTGCAGCCGCCAGTCGACCGGCACGCAGCCTTCGTCGCAGGCGAGGAACACGGCGAGCCCCAGCTGGCAGTTGAGCACCCGCTGGCAGCTCGGGGCGAACTGCTTGGCCACGCCGACCGAGCTGGCGCCGTTCTTCGGGAACACGGCTTCGGCGATCACCAGCGCCCGCGGCCGCAGCGTGCCCGCGACCGCGCGGGCCAGCGCGCCGCGGACCGGCGCCCAGTGCCACGGGCTCTGGTTGACGAACTGCTGCAGCGACTGGTCGGCGCGCCAGCCGACGACGTGGTCGGAGATCCGGCGGATGGTCTTGCGGCCGGGCAGCGAGTACAGCCCGCGGACGTACACCTCGCCCCAGCGCCGCTGGTCGGACCGGGCGAAGGAGGCGAACAGCTCCTGGCAGAAGGCGGACAGGTCCACCGGATCGGCGGGTGCGACCGGGACGAAGCTCTCGATGCGGGCAGTGGTCATGGTTCCCCCAAACGGTTTGCTTCTCGTGCCGTGCGTGGGTCAGGCCGCGGCGCGGCCGACCCGGCACACGGCGAGCTCTTCCTCGCCGTGGGCGTACTGCAGCCGGACACGCATCGCCGCGGCCTGCGGCGCGTACCGCGTGCGCCAGTCCTGGAAGTGCGCCCACGCCTCGCCGTACCCGCGCTGCTCGGGCAGCCCGGCGAGGACCGCCACGCGGACGCTGTGTTCGAACCCGCGTTCCTCCCTCCCCTGGAGGCTCACCGCGGGCCGCGGGAGGTCGATGCCGAGCTGCCGGGCCAGCGCGGGCAGGCAGCGCGAACCGGCGTCGAGCACCGAACGCGCGCTGTGCGGGGCCCACGCGGGCGCGACGGCGTGGGTCAGCGCGGCGGCGTCGAGCACCAGCACCGCCGCGTCCAGCCAGCACAGCTCGTTCGCCGGCCGGAAGCGGGTCAGCGCCGGGTACCCGGTGTGGGTCGCCCGGATGTCGGCCAGCCAGGCGGTCCACTGGCGGAACAGGTCGTCGAGGTGCTCGCGCGAGCCGAACCGCAGGTGCTCGGCGAGCAGGAACTCGGCCTCGGACGGCTTGGTGCTGTGCGTGCACAGCTCGGCGACCATCCGTTCGCGACGGCTGTAGGCGGCGAGGATCCGCGAGAGGTGCAGCCCGAAGACCAGCAGCACCTGCAGCACGGCGAGCCAGCCCGCGACGGCCAGCAGCGCCGTCCCGGAGCCGTCGCGCAGCACCATGAACCGCGCGACCCCGCCCGGGGTCGGCGGGACGTCCGCCAGCGCCGGGGAAAGCAGGGCGGCGCCGAGGAAGGTGGCCGCGACCCAGCCGCTTCCGACGAGCATCAGCGCGAGCGGGGCGCACAGGTCCAGCACGCGCTCGCGCCCCCCGGGAGGCAGCCGGCGGGCGAGGGCGGCTCCCCCGCCGCCGACGGCCCGCACGGTCAGCCGCATCAGCCGGCCGGACCGCTGCCGCGGCGTGAACACCGTCCGCAGCACGCTCAGGCACGTCAGCACGAGCAGGAGGACCCCGGCGAGCAGGAGGACCGCCGGGATCACCGGAGCACCGCCGCTCCCGGTCGCAGTGGCTCTCCGTGGTGCCGCACCCGCCCGCTCATCCCACCGGCCTCCAGTCCGTTCCGTTCTTCGAGCTTGCGCTACGGAATGCGCACCAAACAGAACCGGCTTGTAGTGGTACTCGGAATGCCTGCACTCGGTTGAGTGACGGAAGTGATCACACTCCGTCAGCTCGATCTTGACCGGCTCCGATGTCCGGGCGAGCGTGAACAGTCATCCACCAGCGGAAAGGGGAATCCGATGGACTGGCACTTCGTCGGCCGGGCCGAGCACCTCGAACGGATCCGGTCCCGCCTCGCCGAACGCGAACCGGACCCGCTCGTGGTCGTCGGGGAACCTGGCATCGGCCGTACCAGCGTGGTGCGCAAGGCACTGGCGGCCCTGGATCCCGCGCGGGACGCGCTGCTGGAGGTCCGCCCGGGCGGGCACGAGCCGTTCTCCTCGCTGCGGCACCTGCTGCCGTCCGGGGCGGGCCGGCCGGCGGGCCGCGACGCGGTCCGGGAGGTCGCGGAGGCGGTGCGGGAGCGGGCCGCGGGCCGCCGCCCGGTGCTGCTGGCCGACGACGCGCACCTGGCCGACCACGCGACGATGCTGGTGCTGCAGCACCTCAACCGGCACGCGGGGGCGTTCCTGCTGCTCACCCACCCGATCCCGGCACCGCGCCCGGGCGGCGGCGACCCGGTGGACTGCCTGCGTTACGAGCGCGGGATCAAGACGGTCCGCCTGCCGCCGCTGTCGGTGGACGAGGTCGGCGCGGTCCTGGCCCGGCTGATGGACGGCCCGGTCCGCTCGGCGACCACGGAGGCCCTCCACGCGGCCACGGCGGGCAACCCGGGGCTGCTGCACGACATCGTGGTCCGGCAGGAGCTGCGCGGGCGCATGGTCCGCGAGGCCGGCCGGTGGCGGCTGGCGGACGCACCGCCGGCGGACGGGCCGGCGCTGACCTGCCGCGGAGTGGCCCACCTCCTGGCGGCGGTCGCGCGGGCGTGGGAATCGCTGGCCTTGGACCAGGTGGAAGACCTGTGCCGCCTGGCGGCGTGGAGCGGCGCGGGTGGAGAGGTGGCGTTGGTGAAGGCGGCGGTCCACTTGCTGCGCGGCCGCGCGACGGAGGCCTTCGCGGCTTTGGACGGCCGGTGGGAGGTGAGTGGTGGCGGGTTGAGCGCGGGGTTGGGCACGGTGCTGGACCTCGGCGGCGCAGGCTCGGGTGCGCGGCCGGGAAACGGCCACGGCGGCGATGCGAGCTCCGGCGCTGGCTTTGACCACACGGAACCCAGCAGCGGGAACGGCTCCGGCGAGGCTTCCGCACGCTCGGAACCCGGCAGCAGCCCTGGCAGCACCCTCGACCGCCCGGAGCCCGGCAGCAGCGCCGGTTCCCACGCATCCCCCGGCCGCCCCGAACCCGGCTCACCACCGATGAACAACCCCACCGACACCCCCCATCCCGCCCCGCCGCAAAGCCGCCCCACCGAAGCACCGGCCAGCCACCGGCCTCCCACCCCGATCGCCGCGCCGGCCGAGGATCCGCATCCGCTCCTCCTCCGCGCCATGTGTCTCGCCTTCGGCCGCCGGAATCCTGCCGAAGCTGATGCCCTGCTCGCCGCCGCGGCTGCTGCCTCTCCGCACCGGGAACGGCTGCGTGCCTATCGGGGCTGGCTGCTCGCCGTCGCCGGGCGGCGGGCTGATGCCGCCTCCGTTCTCGACGGTCTCACTCAGCACCGGGATCGGCATGCCGCCCTCTTCGCCCACGCCGCCGCGGCCATCGGGCACCTCGACCTCGGGCGGGGGGCCGCCGCCATCTCGCACCTGCGGCGGGCGCTCGTGCTCGCCGAGGCCGATCGGGCCGTTCTTCCGTGGATGGCGCCCTACCTGCGGGCCTACCTGATCGATGCGCTGCTGCTCGCCGGGCGGATCACCGAGGCCACCTCGATGGCCGGCGAATTCCACGCCGCCGCGCCGGAGTGCGGGTGGAAGGTCGCCGTGGCGATGGCCGCGCTGACCGCCGCCGCGCGGGCTGCCGAGGTGCCCGTGGCGTGAGCACGAAAGTCCGTCCGGATAAAGGTCCAGCCGGCCGCTTTCCCTCGCATCCCCGCTCCGGCGAAACGTCCTTTTAGGTTGTTTCGCCGGATATCAGGGGGAAAGTTCACACCAGTGGAACCGCCGTGGTCACCCGGATGGCCCCGGCCGGGCCCGTATGCTGTCCGAATGGCCCATTGCCTGGGGGAATTTCACCGGTCCGTTCCGCACGTCCGAGGTCGGCATGTCCACGGCAGGCGATAGCCGCCGGGAACTGGCCAAGTTCCTGCGCAGCAGGCGCGAGCGGATCACGCCGGACGAGGTGGGGCTGCCCGCCGGGCCGCGGCGGCGGACCGTCGGGCTGCGGCGCGAGGAGGTCGCCGTCCTCGCCGGGCTGAGTCCCACCTGGTACACCTACCTCGAACAGGGCCGCGGGATCCAGCCCTCGCGCGAAGTCCTCGACAGCCTGGCCCGCGTCCTGCGGCTGACCGAGGACGAACGCCGGTACGTGCACAGCCTGGCGCACGGCTCGGTCGTCCAGACCGCTCCCCTGACGACGGACATCACCGCCGCCGACCTCATCCGCCAGGTCGTCGCCCAGTTCGACGACAGCCCCTACCCGGTCTACGCCGCCGACCAGTACTGCGCGATCATCGCGTGGAACCAGGCGGCCTGCGAGTGGTACGACGACTGGGCCGTCCTGTCGCCGCCGCAACGCAACATCCTGCACTGGCTGCTGTCCTCGCCACTGGCCCGCGAACGGCTGGTGGACTGGGAGGTCGTCACCCGGGACTCGGTCGCCCGCTGGCGCGCCGAATGCGCCCGCCACCCCGACGACCCGCACATCCGCGCCCGCATCGCCGAGTTCACCCGCCTCAGCCCGGCTTTCGCCGACTGGTGGGAAAGTCACGAAGTCCTGGAACACCGGTCGGCCGTGCGGTTGTTCCGCCACGGGCACCTCGGCGTGCAGGCCATGCGCATCGTCCCGTTGCAGTCGCCCGAGTTCATGCCCTCCGGCGTCGTCCTGCACCTGCCCACCGCGACCGAATAGCGGCCGCGCGTTTCAGCATTCCGTTATTTGGTCGTTGACCACCGGTCGGTCGGCGCGACAGGCTGTGCGCAGTGTGCCGATCCTGCTCAGTGTCGACGGACCGCACTTAGGCGGTTACGGCCACGAGCAGCAGATCCGCCGACTGGGGAACAACGAGCAGAAAATTGCCATGCCCGCCATTCCGGGATCGGCGCTGGGGTCCCGTGGCAGCACGAGGGGAAGTTATGATCTTGAGGACGAGCAGGAACCTTGCCCGGCAAACTTCCGCAGAGCAGGGTGTTGCCATTGTCGGAGCCGCTTGCCGGCTGCCCGGCGCCGGAACTCCGGAGCAGTTCTGGGAGGTGCTGCGGACCGCGCGGGACACGGTCACCGAGGTTCCGGACGACCGTTTCGACATCGACCGGTGGTTCTCGCCGGAAATGGGAAAGCCGCACACCATCCGCAGCCGCAGCGGTGGCTTCCTGGATCGGATCGACCAATTCGACGCACGTTTCTTCGGCATTCTGCCCAACGAAGCGGAGCAAATGGACCCGCAGCAGCGGATGCTCTTGGAAGTCGCCTGGGAGGCCTTGGAAGACGCCGGGCGGACCGCGCCCGAACTGGCCGGCTCCAATACCGGCGTCTACATGAACATCTGCACTTCCGGGTACTGGGACGTGCTGCGCGCGGCGGGCCGCCACGACCTGCACGCGGCGATGGGCGGCGAGGCGGGCGGGATGGCCGCGGGCCGGATCGCCTACCACCTCGACGTGCGTGGCCCGGTGATGGCGCTGGAGTCCACCTGCGCCACCGCGCTGCTGGCGGCGCACGTGGCCGGCCGGGCCCTGCGCTCCGGCGAGATCGACCTGGCCGTCATCGGCAGCGCGAACCTGCTGCTTTCGCCCGACCTGTACTTCGCGCTCAGCGAGGCGGAAATGCTCTCCCCCACCGGGCGCTGCCGGTTCGGCGACCGGGACGCCGACGGCTACGTGCGCAGCGAAGGCGCCGTGGTGCTGGTGCTCAAGCGGCAGGAGGACGCGGACGCCGACGGCGACCGGACCTACGCGACGGTCATCGGGAGCGCGGTGCGCGGCGACGGCCGCAGCGGCGGCACGCTCACCACGCCGGGTGTCGAGGGCCAGGAAGCCGTGCTGCGGGCGGCCTACGAAGACGCCGGCGTCTCACCGGCCGATGTGGACTTCGTCGAGGCACACGGCCCCGGCACCCCCGCCGGCGACCCGGTGGAGCTGACGGCACTGGCCACCGTGCTCGGCGAACAGCGCGACCCGGCCCGGCCGTGCCTGGTGGGCTCGGCCAAGTCCAACGTCGGTCACCTCGAAGTCGCGAGCGGGATGGTCGGGCTGCTGAAGGCGGCGCTGGCCCTGTACCACCGCGAGCTCCCGCAGACACTGCACGTCCGAACCCCGCTGCCGGTCTTCGAAGAGCCGGGCAGCCCGCTGCGGCTGGCGACGGAACGGACGCCGCTGATGCCGATCGGCCGCCCCGCCCTCGCCGGCGTAAGCGCCTTCGGCCTTTCCGGCGGTTACGCGCACGCCGTGCTGTCGGAAGCTCCGGCGGTGACCGCGCCGCGCCGGACCCGCGACGACGGCGGCCGCCCGGCGTACCTGCTTCCGTTGTCCGCCAAGGATCCCACCGCGCTGCGGACCCTCGCCGCGGCGACCGCCGAGCTGCTGAGCACCCCGGACGGGCCGTCCGCCGCGGACGTCTGCCACACCGCCGGGACCCGGCGCACGCACCACGAGCGCCGGGTGGCGGTGGTGGGCCGGGACCGGGCGGAGCTGGCCGACGAGCTGATCGCGGTGGCCGGCGAGCACGGCGTCCGGCCGGCACCGGGGCGGGCGCCCCGGGTCGTGTTCGTCTTCCCCGGCCAGGGTTCGCAGTGGCCCGGCATGGGCCGCGAGCTGCTGCGCACCGACGCGGTGTTCGCCGCACGGCTGGGCGAGTGCGACCGGGCGGTACGCGCCGAGGCCGGATTCTCCGTGCTGGAAGCCCTGGAGTCGGGCCGCGCCCTGTCCACTATGGACGAGGTGCAGCCGGTGCTGTGGGCGGTGCAGGTGGCACTGGCCGCGAGCTGGCGCAGCCGCGGCATCGAGCCCGGCCTGCTGATCGGGCACAGCATGGGCGAGGTGGCCGCCGCGGTCACCGCCGGCGCGCTGACGGTCGCCGAAGGCGCGGCGGTGATCTGCCGGCGCAGCGGCCTGCTGGCCCGCCGCCGGACGCCGGGCGCGATGTGGGCGGTGCAGCTGGGCGAGGAACGCGCGGTCCGTGCCATCGGCGCGCACGCCGGGCGGGTCTGCGTCGGGGTGGTCAACAGCCCGCACGCGACGGTGCTGTCGGGCGACCCCGGCGCGCTCGACGAAGTCGTCGCGCCGCTGCGCGCGACCGGCGTCCACTGCCGCCAGGTGCAGGTCGACTACGCGTCGCACGCGCCGCAGGTGGCCGGGCTCTGCCCGGACGTCGAACGGTCGCTCGCCGGGCTGCGCCCGCGCGAGGGCCGGGTGCCGCTGCACTCGACCGTGCTGAACCGCGTGGTCGGCGGCGCCGAGCTGGACGGCCGTTACTGGGCGGACAACCTGCGCCTGCCGGTCCGGTTCGCCGACGCCGTCGGCAGGGTGCTCGCCGATCCGCGGCCGGTGCTGTTCGTCGAGATCAGCCCGCACCCGGTCCTGCACGCGGCGATCGAGGACGGCATCGAGGCCGCGGACGCTGCGGCCGCCGCCACGGTCACCGGCTCGCTCGAGCGGGAACGACCCGAAGCGGCGACGATGCTGCGGGCGCTCGCGACCGCGTACGCGGCGGGCTGCGACCCGGACTGGGCGCGGCTCACCGAAGGCGGCGCGTTCGTCCCGCTGCCGGGCTACCCCTGGCAGGGCGAGCGGTACTGGGTCGACGACGGCGCGGGGGCGTGGACCTCGCCGGTGATCTCGCTGCCCCATCGGCACGCTCCGCCCGCCGAGCGGTTCGACGAGCCGGGCGACCGCCCCCGCCGCGGCCCGGGCACGGCGGAGGAGTGCGCCGAAGACCTGGTCCGGCGGACGGCCGCGCTGCTCGGCATCGACACCGGCGAGGTGGACCCCGGGGTGCCGCTGACGCAGCTGGGGGTGAACTCGTTGTTCGCGGTGAAGCTGGCCTACCGGCTGCGGTCCGAACTGGACATCGCGATCGGCGTTCGCGAGCTGCTGCAGGCGTCCTCGATCACCGAGCTGGCCGAGCTGGTGCACGCCCGGATGCCGGAAGCGGTCGACGCGGACCAGGCATCCTGACCGGCGGGGGGGGCGGGGGGGGGCGCCCGGGGCGGCAGAGCCCCAGTTGTGCGCCCCCCCCC
>NZ_JBSGJD010000317.1:0-9383 GCF_053605405.1 Amycolatopsis sp. NPDC003861 | reverse complement strand
GGCGGGTCCGCGTGGGCCCGCCGACCCGCGACGCCCCGCCGCCACCGCCGCGGCGGCCGCGTGTCCTCCCCCGGTCCGCCATCGGCGTCAGGCCTCGGCGGTGAACCGCGGGAAGGCCAGCTCGCCGGCGTACCGGGCGGCGTCACCGAGGGTCTCCTCGATGCGCAGCAGCTGGTTGTACTTGGCGATCCGCTCGCCGCGGGCCGGGGCCCCGGTCTTGATCTGGCCGACGCCGGTGGCGACCGCCAGGTCCGCGATGAACGTGTCCTCGGTCTCGCCCGAGCGGTGGCTCATCATCGACTTGTAGCCGAACGACGTGGCCAGCGAGATCGCGTCGAGCGTCTCGGACAGGGTGCCGATCTGGTTGACCTTCACCAGCAGCGCGTTGGCGGCGCGGCGGGTGATGCCCTCCTCCAGGCGGTCCGGGTTGGTGACGAACAGGTCGTCGCCGACGATCTGGACCTTGTCGCCGACGTCGGCGGTCAGGGTGACCCAGCCGTCCCAGTCGTCCTCGCTCAGCGGGTCCTCGATCGACACGAGCGGGTAGTTCGCCAGCAGCTCGGCGTAGTAGGCCGACATCTGCTCGGCGCTCTTCTTCGCGCCTTCGAAGGTGTACGCGCCGTCGGCGAAGAACTCCGTCGCGGCGACGTCGAGGGCGAGCGCGACGTCGCGGCCCGGGGTGTAGCCGGCCTTCTCGATGGCCTGGACGATCAGGTCGAGCGCCTCGCGGTTGTTGCCGAGGTTGGGCGCGAAGCCGCCTTCGTCGCCGAGGCCGGTGGCCAGGCCGCGGCCCTTCAGCACCGACTTCAGCGAGTGGTAGACCTCGGTGCCCCAGCGCAGGGCCTCGCGGAAGGTCTCGGCGCCGATCGGCGCGATCATGAACTCCTGGACGTCGACGTTGCTGTCGGCGTGCGAACCACCGTTGAGGATGTTCAGCATCGGCACCGGCAGCACGTGCGCGTTCGGCCCGCCCAGGTAGCGGAACAGCTCCAGCTCGGCCGACTCGGCGGCGGCCTTCGCGACGGCCAGCGAGACGCCGAGGATGGCGTTCGCGCCGAGGCGGGACTTCGCCGGCGTGCCGTCGAGGTCGACCAGCTTCTGGTCGACGATCCGCTGGTCGACGGCCTCGATGCCGACCATCTCCGGGCCGATCTCGTCGAGCACCGCGGCGACCGCGCGCTCGACGCCCTTGCCGTTGTAGCGGCCGGTGTCGCCGTCACGCAGCTCGACCGCCTCGTGCTCACCGGTCGACGCCCCCGACGGGACCGCGGCCCGCGCCAGGGTGCCGTCGTCGAGAGCCACCTCCACCTCGACCGTCGGGTTGCCGCGCGAGTCCAGAATCTCGCGCGCGCCTACCTGCTCGATGAGAGCCACGCCATGCTCCTCGGTGCGTCATTTCTGCCTGCGGTAACGCCGCCAGCCTAGCCGTCGCCGCAGTTCACCCGTTGGAGGACTCACCGCCCGCGCGCACCTCCTGCCAGCCGGGCGGCAGCTCGACGACCTCGGACGTCTGCTGCCAGAACGTCCAGCTGTTGCCCCCGAGATCGGCGACGGTGAACACCCGGGCGCCGTACGGCTGGTCCTGCGGCGGCTCCAGCTCGCACTCGTCCCCGAGGGCGGCCTCGACCCGGGCGTACGTTTCGTCCACGTCGTCGACGTAGACGATGTTGAGCTGGCCGACCGGCCCGTCGACCCCCTTGGCCTGCCAGTAGTCCGGGCCGACCCCGGCGAGCTGGATCCGCGCTTCGCCCGCGCGCAGCGTCGCCTGGAACACCTCGCCGGCGCCGTCGCAGAACCGGACCTCTTCGGTGAACCCGAAGACCCTGGTCAGCCAGGCGAGCGCCTCGGTGGCGTCGGCGTAGTACAGGTAGGGCGCCAGGCCCCGGTACGGGCTGCTCATGGCGGCACAGTCCATCACGTCCCGTTCGGAGGCGTGTGCAACCCCCTCCTCCGGGGTAACGTGGGAGTGACCATGACGGACGCCGCAGCTGCTTCGCAGCCTCCCGAAGAGTCGCGGTTCCATGCCTTCCGCCAGGCCGAAGACCTGGTCGGCCGCCGTCGTCCGCTCGACGCGCTGAAGGCCCTGCAGCCCCTGCTGGAATCCGAAACGGACAAACCGTCGGTGCACCTGCTGGCCGGGCGCGCGTACTTCCACTCCGCCCAGCTGCGGCGCGCCGAAGAGGCGTTCACCCGGGTGCTGGAACTGGACCCGACCGACCACTACGCCCGGTTCATCCTGGGCCGGACGCTGCAGCGGCTCGGCCGGTTCGTCGAGGCGCTGGCGCAGATGAAGATCGCCTCGGCGATGCACCCGGTGCCCGAGTACCTCGAAGCGATCAGCGAGGTCAAGGCCCACATCGCGCTGCGCGAGACCTGACCAGGGCCGAACGGCCCGGGAGTCCTCGGCCGTTCGGCCGAGCAAGCCGGGCCCCTCGACCGATGTCCCGCACCCCCTCGTCCGGCGAAGCTGGTTCCAGACCGAACCGGGAGGAACCACGATGTCGATCTTCGTCACGCTGGGCGCGTACGCCGGGCTGCTGCTGCTGGTGCTGATGGCCGTCACGCCGTTCGTCGCCGACCGCGAGCTGTGACTCAGGGCGCGACGCTCGCCTCCGCGTAGGCGTCCGCCGCGCTGAAGACGTCCTGGCCGTAGGGAACGGCCTGGTTGTAGAACAGGATCGCCCGCCACCAGCCGGCCGGGGTGCCGAGGTCGTCGCCCCCGGAGCACAGGAACCGCGCCGCCGTGAAGGCCGCGTCGTCGATGTTCTGCGGGTCCGGCGCACCGCCGTCGCCGTTCGCGCGCTCCTGGTGCTTCTTCCACGTCGACGGCAGGAACTGCATCGGGCCGATCAGGTGGTCCCACGCCTTGTCGCCGTCGAGCTTGCCGCCGTCGGAATCGTGCACCGCCGGGACGCCCGGCGAGCCGTCCAGCGGCGGACCGACCACCGGCTTCGCCACCCGGCCGTCCGCGCCGATCGCCGCGAGGTCGAACTCCCCGCGCTCGGTCTCGACCCGGCCGATGCCCGCGAGCGTCGCCCACGAGAGGTGGCACGTCGGCTTCTGCCGCTGCATCCACATCTCCGCCCGGCCGTACGCCGAGAGCACGCGCGCCGGGACGTGCGTCTTGTCCGCGACCCGGGCCGCCCACGCGTCCAGCTCGACGCGGTCGGACACCTGCGGCCGGTCGACCGGCGCGGCGAGCCCGGCCCGCGGCGCTTCGGCACCGGGCTGCGGACGCTGTTCCGGAATGGCAAGCGCCGGCTGGACCGGCGGGACCGCGTCGGGCGCGTCGGGATTCCGGACACCGATGGTGACGAGCAGGATCACGCCGGTGACCACCAGCCCGAGCGCGAGGGCGATCCGGCCGACGTACCGCCTGGGCGGGCCGCCCGAGGGCGACGACGGAGGCGTGACGGTCGGCTGAGCGGTATCGGCCACCCGAACAGGTTACGGAGCCACTCAAGAGGGGCTGTGTTGCTCCGGTGCTTCGCCCCGGGCCGGGGGCTCCGCCACCCGGATCCCCCGAAAAGCGGTCCCCCAAGCGGCTGACCAGGCAAGCCGACGGTTAACCCGAGCCCACTGCCTGCGAAATCACAGAATTCGTTATCGAGTCGACGCGCAAGCCTCTGACCTGCGGTTACCCTAACCTAACTTCGAGTCGATGTCCTGTTTGCCCGATTGCATGGTTTCGGAGCGGCGGACGCACGCTGGACTTACAGGTGAGCCTTACCTAAAACCATCACGGAAGCAGAATCAGGGAGGCGGACCGTGTTGTTCTCGAGCGCGCTGATCGGGCTGCGCGAAGGCCTGGAAGCCGCGCTGGTCGTCAGCATCCTGGTGGCCTTCCTGGTCAAGACCGAGCGGCGGCACGCGCTGCGCTGGGTGTGGCCGGGCGTCGGCGCCGCGGTGCTGCTGTCGGTCGCCGTCGGTGCGATCCTCACCTACACGACCGCCCAGCTGTCCTTCGAGCACCAGGAGCTGCTCGGCGGGAGCCTGTCGATCGTCGCCGTCGTGTTCGTCACCGCGATGATCTTCTGGATGCGCAAGGCGTCCAAGAGCATCGCCGCCGAACTGCGCGGGAAGATGGACAACGCGCTGGACGTCGGCCCCGCGGCCGTGCTGCTGCTGTCGTTCCTCGCGGTCGGGCGCGAAGGCCTGGAGACGGCGGTGTTCTTCTACTCCGCCGTCCAGACCGCGCAGTCGGACACCGTGCAGCCGCTGATCGGCTTCGCCGTCGGCATCGCGGCCGCGGTCGTCCTCGCCTGGCTGCTCTACCGGGGCGCGGTGCGGTTCGACCTGGGCAAGTTCTTCACGATCACCGGCGTGCTGCTGGTGTTCGTCGCCGCGGGTGTGCTCGGCTACGGCCTGCACGACCTGCAGGAGGCCGCGTTCCTCCCGGGCATCGGCACGCTGGCCTTCGACGCTTCGGCGACGCTGCCCGAGACGTCCTGGTACGGCGCGCTGCTGAAGGGCATCTTCAACTACTCGCAGCAGACGACCGTGCTGCAGGCCGTCGCCTGGGTTGCCTACGTCGCCATCGTGCTGCCCCTCTTCCTCAAGCCCAGCAAGAAGACCGCGCCGGCGCCCGCCGCCGCGGCCGCCTCGAAGGAGTGACCGTGCGCAAGACCACCCCCCTGGCCCTGCTGGCCGGCGCCACCACCCTGGTGGCGCTCGCCGCGTGCGACAGCAAGAGCCAGCCCGCGGCGGACGGCGGCCCGATCAAGGTTTCGGCGTCCGACACCGCGTGCGAGGTCTCCGCGACCACGGCCGGCGCGGGCAACGTGACCTTCGAGATCACCAACAAGGGCACCAAGGTCACCGAGTTCTACCTCTACGCCGAGGGCGACCGGATCATGGGCGAGGTCGAGAACATCGCGCCCGGGCTCAACCGGCGGCTGATCGTCGAGGTCGCCGACGCCGGCAAGTACCAGACCGCGTGCAAGCCGGGCATGGCCGGCAACGGCATCCGCGGCGACTTCACCGTCACCGGCGGCGTCGCGAAGCAGAACGACACCAATGCGCAGAAGGCGCAGGCCACCAAGAGCTACGCCGATTACGTCGCGAACAACACCGGCGCGCTGCAGGACGAGACGGTCAAGTTCGCCGACCTCGTGAAGGCCGGCAAGCTCGACGAGGCGAAGGCCGCGTACGCGCGCACCCGCGTCTACTACGAGCGGATCGAGCCGGTCGCCGAGAAGTTCGGCGACCTCGACCCCGCCATCGACGTCCGTGAGGCCGACCTCGAGCCCAACCAGCAGTTCACCGGCTTCCACCGGCTGGAGAAGGACCTGTTCAAGACGGGCCTGCAGCCCGACAGCGGCCAGATCGCCGACAAGCTGGTCACCGACGTCAAGGACCTGGTCGCCAAGACCAAGACCCTCGAACTGTCCGCTCTGGACCTCGCGAACGGGGCCAAGGGCCTGCTCGACGAGGTCGCGACCGGCAAGATCACCGGCGAGGAAGAGGCCTTCTCGCACACCGACCTCTGGGACTTCCAGGCCAATGTGGACGGTTCCAAGGGCGCGATCACCTCGCTGCGGCCGATCCTGCAGGCCAAGGACCCGGCGCTGGTGTCCACCCTGGACAAGGAGTTCGCGAACGTGCAGGGCCTGCTGGACAAGCAGCGGGCCGGTGACGGCTTCAAGCTGTACACCGAGCTGTCCCAGGACCAGGTCAAGGAGTTCGCCTCGGCCGTCGACGCGCTGAGCGAACCGCTGAGCAAGGTTGCGGAGGTCGTGTCGAAGTGACGTCGGCAGAGGGCACGCGCGTCTCGCGGCGGAAGCTCTTCGGCCTGGCGGGCGCGGGTGTCGCGCTCGCCGGAGCCGGGGCCGCCGCCGGCGTCGGGATCGACAAGGCGACGAGCGGCAACGCCGAGGCGTCGACGAACACCGTCGACTTCCACGGCGAGCACCAGGCCGGGATCGTCACGCCGGCGCAGGCCAACCTGCACTTCGCGGCCCTCGACGTCACGACGAAGGACCGCGAAAAGCTGCGGGCCCTGCTCAAGACGTGGACCGAAGCGGCCCGCCGGATGACCGCGGGCCAGGAGGTCGTCGCGAACGGCGCGGTCGGCAGCGGCGCGTACGCCCCGCCCGGCGACACCGGCGAGGCGCTCGACCTGCCGGCGTCGAACCTGACGCTGACCATCGGCTTCGGGCCGTCGCTGTTCGACGGCCGGTTCGGCCTGGCCGGCAAGCGCCCGCCGCAGCTGATAGACCTGCCGCTGTTCCCGAAGGACAAGCTCGACCCGGCCCGCAGCGGCGGCGACTTGTGCATCCAAGCCTGCGCGGACGACCCGCAGGTGGCGGTGCACGCGGTCCGCAACCTGGTCCGGCTCGGCTTCGGCGTCACCGAGGTCCGCTGGTCGCAGCTGGGCTTCGGCCGCAGCTCGTCGACTTCGCGCGAACAGCAGACGCCGCGGAACCTGTTCGGCTTCAAGGACGGCACGAACAACATCAAGGCCGAGGAGCCCGACGTGCTGGCCGACCAGGTGTGGGCCACCGCGGCCGACGGCCCGGCCTGGATGGCGGGCGGCTCGTACCTGGTGGCGCGCCGGATCCGGATGCACATCGAGACGTGGGACCGCGAAACCCTCGACGGCCAGGAGAAGATCATCGGCCGCACGAAGGGCACCGGCGCCCCACTGGGCCAGACCGCGGAGTTCGACGAGCTCGACCTGGACGTCGGCGGCGCGGGCGGCGAGAAGCTGATCCCGGAGGACGCCCACGTCCGGCTGGCCTCCCACCAGGCGTTGAACGGCATCCGCATCCTGCGGCGCGGTTACAACTTCGTCGACGGCTCGGACGGCGTGGGACACCTGGAAGCGGGGCTGTTCTTCTTGGCGTTCAACCGCGACACCCGCAAGCAGTACGTGCCGATGCAGCAGGCGCTGTCGTCGAAGGACGCGATGATGGAGTACGTCCAGCACACGGGGTCGGCGCACTTCGCGGTCCCGCCGGGCGTAACCCGCGACTCGAGCTGGGCGGACGCACTCTTCTCCTGACCCCGGTTGCCTAAAGCCTTTAGGTTGATCTACTCTGGCTTTAGGCAACCGGGAGAATGATGATGGTACGAGCAGGGCTGACCACCGAACGCGTGGTGCACGCGGCGGCAGAACTCGCCGACGAGGCCGGCTTCGATCGGCTGACGCCGTCGGAGCTGGCGCGGCGGCTCGGCGTTCAGGTCGCCAGCCTGTATTCGCACGTCAAGAACGCCCACGACCTGCGGACGAAGGTTGCGCTGCTGGCGCTCGACGAGCTCGCCGATCGGGCCGCCGCCGCGCTCGCGGGGCGGGCCGGGCGGGATGCGCTGGTCGCCTTCGCCGACGTCTACCGGGACTACGCCCGCGAGCACCCCGGGCGGTACGCCGCCGCGCAGGTGCGGCTCGACCCGGAGACCGCTGCCGCGAGTGCCGGGCCGCGGCACGCCGAGATGATGCGCGCGATCCTGCGCGGCTACGCCCTGACGGGCCCGGACGAAACCCACGCCGTGCGGTTGCTGGGCAGCGTTTTCCACGGGTTCGTCAGCCTCGAAGCCCAAGGCGGGTTCGACCACAGTCCCCCCGCCGCGCCGGAAAGCTGGGTCCGCATCCTCGCCGCCCTCGATGCCCTTCTGCAGGATTGGCCGGCTTCGTGATCGACATCCCCCTGACCGCGGACCTCGTCCGCGGCGCACTCGAACTCGAACGCACCGGGCGCGGCCTGGTGCCCCACCGGCTCCCGGCCCACGCGCGGGCGCAGAACACCGACCCGCGGCTCGCCATGGCTGAGGCGCAGCCCGCCGGCGTGCGGCTGCGGTTCCGGACCCGCGCGGACGTCGTCGAGCTGGAAACGCTGCGCACCAAGCAGGTCCACCCCGGCGCCCCACCGCGGCCGGACGGCGTTTACGACCTGCTCGTCGACGGCGAGCTGACCGCCCAGGCGAGCGTGGGCGGCGGCAACACCCTCACCGTCGACATGGCGGCCGGTACGTCCTCGCTCACCGCGGGGCCGCCTGGCGTCGTCCGGTTCGCCGGGCTGGGCGGGCAGCCCAAGGACGTCGAGATCTGGTTGCCGCACAACGAACTCACCGAGCTGATCGCCCTGCGGGCCGACGCGCCGGCCGAGGCCGCTCCCGAAGGCCGGGTGTGGCTGCACCACGGCAGCTCGATCAGCCACGGCTCCAACGCGGCGAGCCCCGCGACGACGTGGCCCGCGCTCGCCGCCACCGCGGCCGGCGTCGAGCTGGTGAACCTCGGCTTCAGCGGCAACGCGCTGCTCGACCCGTTCACCGCCCGGGCGCTGCGGGACACGCCCGCCGACCTGATCAGCGTCAAGCTCGGCATCAACGTGGTCAACGCGGACCTGATGCGCCTGCGCGCGTTCGGGCCCGCGGTGCACGGCTTCCTCGACACGATCCGCGACGGCCACCCGGACACCCCGCTCGTGGTCGTTTCGCCGCTGTACTGCCCGATCCACGAGCGGACACCGGGACCGGGCGACTTCGACCACGAGGCGCTGGCCGCCGGCGTGGTCCGGTTCCGCGCGACCGGCGACCCCGCCGAGCGCGCGGCGGGCAAGCTGACCCTGGAGGTCATCCGGGACGAGCTGGCCCGGATCGTGACCCAGCGGCAGGCCTCGGATCCGCACCTGAGCTACCTCGACGGCCTTGCGCTGTACGGCGAAGCCGACTTCGCGGACCTTCCGCTGCCAGACGACCTCCACCCGTGCCCGGCGGCCCACCGCCGGATCGGGGCGCGGTTCGCCGCACTGGCCCTTGACTTCAAGGGAGCTTGAAGTTGGACACTTCGGTCATGTTTACCGAAGCAGAGCTCGCCTATCTGACCGACCAGCTGCTGGGCCGGCTGGCGACCCGGCAACCGAACGGGACGCTGCAGGTGAACCCGGTCGGATTCCGGTACAACCCCGACGAAAAAGCCATCGACATCACCGGGCACCGCCTGCGCGGGACCCAGAAGTTCCGCAACATCGCGACCGACGACCGCGTCGCCCTCGTGGTCGACGACGTCCCTTCGACGAACCCGTGGCGGGTCCGGTGCCTGGAGATCCGGGGCCGCGCGGAGGCTCTGGTGGGTGTCGGAGTCCCGCAGGGGCAGTACGAACACCTCTCGGACGTCCACTTCGACGACGCGGTGATCCGCATCCACCCGGAGCGCATCCTCGCGTTCGGCGTCGAGAACTGGGACCGGGAGCCGTACGAACTCGAGATGAACGTCCGCAACGTCTGAACCTTCCCGAGGTGGCCGCCACTAGACGAGTAAGTCCTAAGGCCGGGTGGTGTCTGGAGACGGGCGAAGGGTGTTCAAGATCAGTTTGTGACGACCGACCTGAACACCCTTCTCACCGCACTCTACGTCAAGATCGACGACCATCTGGGCAGGCCCG